>JBAXFW010000038.1:0-8655 GCA_037139635.1 bacterium
AATTATATAATATATAAATGACAATCCTTGAAAAAGTGATAGCTAAACTAAAAAATGAATTATCTATTGACGATTTAAATAAATTAATACTATTCCCAATTTATAATATGATTTATAATAAAATATCACCTTATTATATAACACTTTTAATTAATATTTAATTAAAAATAATTTCCTCCACCCTTTTGTTTATAATTTGATGCAACATCTTTTCCATAATTTGATGTTCTAAATTTTTCTTGCTGTTTTTTATCTTGCCCTTTTTTGTAATTCGAGTTTTCATTTTTTGCTAATTGAGTTTCTTCTTTAGTATTTAGCCCATTGTCTATCGCTAGTTTGCCTGTTTCTGGATTTAGGGCATATTGGACATTGTTGTTTTCTGCAATATCAGGCGTAATAAAAATTAAATGGTCTTTGCCTTTAAAGTTTGGTTTGATAAATTTATCAAAAAAATCTGGATCGACATTTATACAACCCCAAGACATGCGGTTATTGCTTGGGTCTCCGTCGTTTAACGCTTTCATTCTTTTTACATATTCTCCTGGATAAACCATATGAACAGCTATGTTGTCTGTTCCCAAGACAGATATTATCCTCCCTTTATATTCAATAGAATCTGAACGGCATACATTTGCTGGGTCTGCCATTTCACCTAGTTTATATTTTCCAGCAGGAGTTGTGGCTTGCTTTGCGACATCGCTATCTGGGTCTGCTCTATTCGGTTCTTCTCCTTTTGTTTGTCCAAGTAAAATAGGGAAAGATGCGATTATTTCTTTATTTTTACCAATTACGTACATCGTTGCACTTGGCTTATCGGCTACCATATAACTTTCTTTTGTATTGTATATTGCGTAAAGATATATACTTTGGACGCTTCTAGGAAGTTTATTATAAGTTTCAAATTGTGCCGTCGTAAGTGAATATTGTAAGGACGCGTCTTTTATTAAATCACTTTCTTTTAAGATTGTAATTTTATTTTTATTAAAATCATTATTTGGTGTGGAATAGTAACCTCCCACTTCTTTGGGCCAAAGAGAAACAACCGCAGTAATCATTAATAGGTTTTTTACTACTTTATGAGAAATTCCTTTTATTTTTTTTGAAGTTACCAAGCCAGAAAGATTTTTAACTACTTGGTTTTGTAAAAAAGTTCTTAAACTGGTTTTTACTTTTGGAGACTCAAAAGGCAATGGAATTTCTTCTTTCATGACTTCTTCTAGTAATTTTTTTTCAGGTTCAGATAAATTTTCTATGATTTTATCAGTAGCTTTATCTATTATTACTTGTCCTTCTTTATTTTCTTGTACTAGTTCTGTGTTTTCATTTTCAACTACATTTTCGGTGGCTGGTATCTGATCCTTCTCAATATTTTCTATTTTTTCATTTTCAATGACAAACTCATTTTCTTCTTTAAGGGGCTCTTCTTTTTTATTAACCTCTGTAATTTTAGTTTCTTCATCATCACTAGTAAAACTTTCTGTTTCTGGTTGAGTCTTTTTTTCAATCACTTCTGTTGTTTTTGGATTTACTACAATTTCCTCTTTTTCTGGAATGGCACCTTCCTTAATCTCGGATATATCAACAAGCTCATTTTGTTTTTGTGCAAGACTTTTCTTTTCATTTTCTATTCTTTCTTTTTCTTTTATGTAGTGAAAAATTCCATTCACTAATTTATCTGCATGCTTTACTAGATTATCCTTTTTCCCTTTTTCTCTAGTATTTCTTTCTCTGATCATTTCCTCTTCTTTTTCGAGTTCCTTGATTCGCTCTTTCATTAACCTTATTTTCTCTTCTCTTTCTTGAACTTCTTTTTTATAATTTTCTTTTTTTATTTCATATTCTTTAGATAAAGCCAAAAACTCTTCTTCTAAAGAAGAAGAGTTTTTGGCTTCAACAGCATTAGTTTCGTTTACTGATGTTTCTTTTTTCATTTTTTTAAATAAAATAGAAATTTATTCTATTATTTTTTCACTTTTTAATTTATTGAATGTATTCATAAATAAATTTAGTTGTTCTGTGACAAAAGCAGTTGCTTCCTTAACTGTTTTATTAGAACCAACCAACTTTCCATCATTGTCTATCGAGTAATAGTCTCCATTTTTTGTTGTTGGGTCTCCTAACCAGGCTTTTACAATTACACCTGTTTTTGGGTCTATGATAACCATTCCGATTTCAGTTTCGGATTCTTCTACTTCTTGATTTAAATTAGAGTTACTTTCTTTTGTTTTTTTATTAACACAAAAATATCCATCGGCTGTGAAATAATATGAAATGTCTTCAGATTCAAAGTAAGACATTGGTGTCTCTTTTCCGTTTATTTCTGGTGTCACTTCATTTTCTTTTCTGTTTTGTATAGTTACACCTTTATTGAAACCTTCTTCGGCGGCAACACTAGTCCACTTCTGGTAGAATCCAGCTCCTCCCATAACCATATCACCCTCTATTGTTTCTCCTTTTTCATACCCATTATTATATTCGTTTATTTTTGTTAAATCAGGCAGGTTTTTGATTTCTTGTAAAAATTTTTCGTCTAATAAAATAGTACTAACAGAATCAAGGTTTGGTATTTTTTTAATATCATTTACCTCGATCGAATTTTTTTTCATTATTTCAGCAAGGTTTTGTTGTTCTGGCATTTGTTGACAAGAAACAAGAAAACTAGAAAACAAGATTGCTGCACCTACCTCTACTTTGTTTTTAAAATTTTCAAACATATAGATAAAATATTAGATTAATAATCTAAGTGAAATTATATATCCAATACGTGTTAATGTAAATGACACATACTCGATAAATACAATAAAATACTACTATATTATACAGCATTTTGTTTTATTTGTCAAGATATATTAGTTTTCTAATTAGTCTTATTTTTTTGGATTAAGAAGGTTTTCTTTAATATTTTCTTTTGTCTTTTCAAATTCGTCCTCTAGTTTAGGTTGAATTATTTTATGAGCCTCATACTCTACAGTATTTTTATTGTCATATGTCTCAAGCTGAGCGTCATCATATGATATTTTTTTAGCACTTGCTATAGAACGTGTATTATCTACGTCTTTTTCAAACCAAGTATGATATTTTTCTGGGTTTTTTGCAAATTGTTCTGCGTGAGATAGTTCTGCAAGATAATCATCTAATACAAAACTACCAAAATGAGTTGGTAAGTTTGCCATATTTTCTGAATTATAATATGAAGCTCGGTCTCTCCAGAGACCTTTTCCCTGGCCCCCATATTGAACTTTTGGTGCGCCGTGCTTTTCATTCATTTGCCAAAGTGTAATATAGTCTAGTTTTTTTTCTTGCTCACTTTTTTCTGGAGTAAGTATGCCATCTTTCCCATAAAGCTCTCTGTCGACTATGTCTGAATTTGAAATCTCAGCGCTATCTTCTTTTGCTATAAATTTCTTCCATTGTTCTGGTAGTTCTTTGTCGTTTGCAATTCCGTGAAAAATAACATCAGTTATAGAATCATGAGGAGTCGTATTTACAATATTATATAGGCTATCTATCTTTGGATTTAAGTATGATTGTGTTTTTATTTCGCCTACTTCTTTCATTCCATAAGATAAAGCAAATATCGAAAATGCCCATACTGCTGTTCGTATAGTGTATTGCCTCCATTTGCGAGCAAGACCTTCCATTATAAATATTTCCTTTTTGAATAGTTTTTTACCACTTTCAATGTTTGTGGGGCTTAGCTCTCCTAGTGCACGCAAGCCATCAGTTAGTCTTTGGTCTAGTTGCTGTTGTCTTTTTTCTTGGTGGGTACGAACATTTTCTAAAAAAGCATTAACTCCATTTTCATAATTTACACCTTCTAATTCGTAATACAGTTTCTTTGATTTATATAGTGAATCGCTTAATTCTTCCCTCTTTTCCCATATTTTTGAAAAAAGATTTTCATCGTATATTCTTTTATGTTCAAGGAGCCAGCTGTTTTTAGCTATATCGAATGCTTCTAATTCTTTTGGAAAATTGGTATTTAGTAGGTCATTTAATTGACTATTTAAATTATTCGATATTTCTTGTTTAGTAAGATAAATTTGGTGGAAAAGAGTTTTCTCTTCTTGTGTGCCCAAAGTAGAATCATTTAAGTAACCATAATATGTCGTCCATGCGTTAGACGCATCACTCTCTGCATTCCCTTTTTCTTTTTCTAAATCAGGGAATTTACCCTTAAGTTCTTTTTCTTTTTCTTGATAATCATTCCATAAAAAGTTTTCCAATGCGGTAACATTATCCGACTCTTTTTTACAATCAGCTAGTTGTTTTACTAGTAACTGTTTTTTAAGATATGCCAATTCTTGGTTGGTAGGAGTAATACCATTTTCGTTTTTAGGTATTTGTTCTTTCATTTTTTTTATTTTTTAGTTCTGCTAAATAAGCATCAATTTTATTTGTTGCTTCTGTGTATGTAGTATCAAGTTCAAACAAAAGTCCTTTTTCAACTTTTGCTAATTCTTCAAAAAATTTTGTTTCGTTAGCGTCCATTACTTCAAAAATAATAACTAAATTAGTTTAATAAGTAAAGTTTATATAAAAAATGGCCCGGATCATTTAGTATGATCCGGGCCGATAAGCTATCTTCTCCTTTCAGTAGTTGTCTTGGATACTACGAGGTATCCATATGACGACCAATCTTGCATAAAATCGCCCCAGTCTGCGATTAATTTTTTATTCTGGAAATGAAAAAATGGGGAATATACCTCTGGTTGAGCTATCTCAACCTTCGATATTTCTTTAAGAATTTTAGTTGCGTCTTTGCCGTATTCCTTCATGCCATAAATGCCAGCATGTTTTTTTGCCTTATTGGGCAAATGGGAAATCAATGTATCGAGCTCGGACATTTTGACACAAACATACCCTTCTTTTTTTAATACACTTTCTATTGCATAGGAAGTGCACTTGTTGTTGAAGGAAATTACATAGTATTTTCCTTCAATGGGTGTGATGGCTGTTATTCCCATTGCCCTGTGGTTGTGGGAGCTGCGAGAACATGACATTGCACTTACTCCAAGGATGGCCACAACTACTAATGTAGTTGTTTTTTTAACTAACGTGATTTTGTAGCTAAAAAGCTTCCTGATTATTCCGGTTTTAAAGATTAAGGTACCAACTACCATAAAAAACAATACTATCCCCGAAATTACAAGAAAATTTGTGCTGAACCTAAGCCCTTCGTATAGAGACTTGTATGCTGGGTAATCCTTGTGATATACATCGCTTATGTCAATAATCATAAGAATTATTGCGTTCAATAAGTACCCGATTACAATCGGTATAAACACGAACAAAAAAACGTTATAAAAAAACTTAGCTTTGTTCGAGAATATTTTTATTGACGAAGCCCAAAACGTAAGGCTACCCAAAGTTAGTAGGAAGCCCCACTGTATGAGGATGTTCAGGGTGTGTTTCATTTGTCCACCTTCGTTTAAGAAAACGATTAGGGCAATCGAAGTAAGGGCGAATACTATGAGTACTCCAGCCCACATTTTTTCAAACTTTGTCATATATTTGTTTTTGTTGGGGTTAGTAAAAAGATTCAAATTGTTATTTGTAGCAACCTGAATCTTTTTACCAAATACCCTTTCATAAACAAATTTTGTTAAGGAACTTCATATATCATAGCATAGTTTGTGGTAAATGTCAATGATTTATTACAAATCTTGACCTAAATTATGTCAAATTAAGTTATCCACAAATTGGGTGGACAGGGGTTTTTGCCTGGGGTACCATTAGGATATACAGAAAAAGGGGCACGAAAGACATGGCTGAATTCCCTACCGATTGTAACCATCGTAAGAATTTTTTTGTTTAGAGTACTTGGTCGTCCTCTTGATTCTATCCTTATTCTATAAGGATTAGAAAGGAATTCTCGCGATAAATAAGTTAGTTTTATAAAATCTCAATATAAAATATTCAGTTCTGTCTTAGCTTCTTCCCTCTTATTAGGGTGTTTTTTTGTACCTGCTCGCGCAGAGGCAAACTTTTTTTCTAATTTATTTAGTAATGATGCTTCAGCCAATTCAAGTGCCACAACCCAAGATCTTTCACCAACCAATTCTCAGAACATAGGACTACTCGAAGCAAATGTATCTTCAGCGGCTGTAATTCAAGATAAAAAAGACAAAAATAGTAAAGACAAAACAATTGATGATACTAAAGAAATAAGCATAGCTTCTGATAATGCATTAGTCCCTGCTACTGGTCCATCTGGTGTTTCAGATGGAACTGACGATGAAAACATCTCCCCTGATCAAATAAGTGTATATGTGGTTAGAAAAGATGATTCCATAGCTAAAATAGCTGATATGTTTGATGTTTCAGCTAATACTATTCGTTGGGCTAATGATATTAAGGTAGGAGAAAAATTAAAAGAAGGTGATGTTTTAATCATTTTGCCTGTTTCTGGCGTAAAGCATGTTGTAACTAAGGGGCAAACGCTTAAAAGTATTGCTCAAAAATACAAAGTTGATATTACAGACATAGCTGGTTTTAATGGAATTCCAGAAGATGCAAAATTGGCAGTTGGAGATGAGCTTATTATCCCAGATGGTACACTTTCTTCTGAAGATGGAGGTTCAAAAACAAACACTAAAGCAAAAACAACAACTTCAAAAGATAAGAATTATGCCGTTAAACACCCCGTACAAGACTTGGGTGGATATTATACTAATCCAGTTCCAGAATATGTAAGAAGAAGTCAGGGTATTCATGCTAATAATGGAGTAGATCTAGCAGCTCCAACTGGTACTCCAATCGTAGCAGCAGCAAATGGAAAAGTAATTTTTGCCCGTGTTGGGAATAATGGTGGTTATGGAAATATGGTTATCATTTCTCATCCAAATGGCACCGAGACTCTTTATGGACATATGTCAAAAATTGCCTCAAATTCTGGAGATCAAGTTTCTAAAGGAGAAATCATAGGATATGTAGGTTCTACTGGCCACTCTACTGGCCCACATCTACATTATGAAGTTCATGGTGCAAAAAATAATGCAATAGGTTTATAAAAATCTAGTAATTGAGAAAATAAATAAAACACCAATAGCTGTCATTGCGACAGTTTTTATTGAAGAGTTTTTACTATGTGCTTCTGGTAAAATATCAGATACTCCTATATACAATAGAAAGCCAGCAAAAAATCCTAAATATACAAGAAGTGATTTTTCAGATAAAGTGAAAAATAGCGTTGAAATACCACCCAATACTGGTGCTATGGCATCAATAAAAAGAAATTTTAAAGCTTGTTTTGTGGTATTTTTATGCATTAACATCATCGAGACGGTATTTAAACCATCTGAGAAATCATGAGAAATTACGGCTATTGCTACCAATAGGCCTGTGGCACCAGAAATTTGGAAACCAAAACCAATAGCCATTCCATCTAGTAATGAATGCCCTGCAAGCGCTAAGGCTTGAAATTTCCCTACCGTAGGATGAGTATGTGGTCCATAATCTTCTTCATGAGAATTGTGAATCAAGAAAAATTTTTCAGCAGTATGAAATAACATAAAACCGATTACAAGAGCAATCATTGGAGTATTTGGGCTAACACCCAGTTTTTGAGTTAAGGATATTATTTCAGGGAAAATATCAAAAGCGAGTACTCCTAAAATAACCCCAGCAGTAAGTCCTAGAATTAAATGCATTTTATCCTTATATTTCAAGCCAAAAAGCCCTCCCAGGAAGGTAGAAACAAAAGTAAGAAAAATAAAAATGAATTGCATAAAAAGTTTATAATTACTAATCTGTGCGGGATGGGAGAATCGAACTCCCAACCACAGTTTGGAAAACTGTTATTTTACCATTAAACTAATCCCGCTTTAAATTTATTCGTATGGTCGGGCTGCTGGGAATTGGACCCAGTCTACGTGTTCCCAAAACACGTGTACTACCGGTATACTACAGCCCGATTTTATTAAAAACAGTTTTGAGTATATCACAAAATTATGTCTTGCACCACTTTTACTTTAGCTTTTTTATTATTTAAATCTAAATACACAACCAAAAGATCAACTTGCCACTTTTTTTCTTCAGATATTTTTTTAGACAATAGGTAAGTTTGAATAACCCGAGACATTCTTTTTACTTTCATCGGGTGCATGTTTTCTTCAGGTCTTCCTGTTACACGTGGAACAATCTCTATGGATTCTACTTGTTTTGATTTAACTTCGACAAAGTGGATTTTATTTTGTTTTTCAGCAACAATGTCTAGTTCACCCCATTTTTTTGTATAGTTTCTATCTATTATGATAAAACCATGTTTCACGAGAAACCTTACGGCTATATTTTCGCCTATTTCTCCAACAACTTGTGTTTTTGAAGTAAATACTTTTGGCATAAAATGGTTGTTTCACGAATAACATTTACCTACATGTTTCACGTGAAACAAAATGTATGTTTTTACTGTCTTTTACTTAAATATCCTTATTTAACAAGGTATAATCAATAATTTTGTCTTAAAAGACAAAAAAAATTATTGTCCTTTATAAACATTACCAACATGGTTATCCACAGTTTTCATAAAAATACTTATATTTTAAAAGAAAACTAAACTTAATTAAAGACATGGCTACTGACTTGAGTATAAGACACAATTGTGCGGCTAGGGAGAATCGAACTCCCGTCTCATCCTTGGCAAGGACGTGTTCT
>JBAXFW010000039.1:0-8625 GCA_037139635.1 bacterium
AAGGTAATTATACCTTATATAAGCTCATAGTAAACAAAAAAATCCCCATAATGGGGATTTTCAAAATATTATTTCTTTTTATTATCTTCTTCTTTCTTAAAAGGCACACCAATCAGTTCAAAGAAAGTAAATCCTTCTTTTTTAGTTTTAGCTGAAGAAACTATTGTGATAGAAAGTCCGAAAACATCTTTAATGTCTTCATCAGCAGTTTCTGGGAAGATAGTATGTTCTTTAATACCAATAGTCAAATTTCCAATATCGTCTACTACTTTACGTGAAATTCCTCGAAAGTCTTTGGTACGAGGCAATGCTACGTTTATCAATTTTTCAAGAAAAGCGTACATACGAGCACCTCTCAAAGTCACCATCACTCCGATTGGATCTCCTTGGCGAACTTTAAAAGATGCAATTGATTTTTTAGAACCTCTCAATGCTGGCTTTTGTCCTGTAATCTTTGCCAAACGTAGAGATATAGCATCATTTTTATTTTTGTCTTTCTTAACCATTGTTCCGGTACCAACATTCAAAACCACCTTTTTTAATTTTGGTGAAGCCATTCCATTTTTATAATGAAAAGCACTTTTCATATGAGTGAATGTTTGTATTTCTTTTTCTTTTACCGTTAAATGTTTCATAAAAATTAAATTTCTTGATTACTTTTTCTTGCAATACGAACCATCTTGTCACCCAATTTCTTTTTACCAATTCTGGAAGCTTTTTCTGTTTTAGGATCTAGAATCATTACATTTGAAGCGTTCATTGGCATCGAAATATTTATGATTTGACCCTTCTCTCCTGTCTTTCGTGGACGCTGATGTTTCTTGAGAACATTCAAGCCTTCTACTACTACCTTATTGTCAGCAGGGATAGCGCGAATGATTTTACCTTTCTTGCCTTTATCCTTACCAGCAATAATTATTACATTGTCTCCTTTTTTTAATTTCATAATTCGTAATTCGTAATTGATAATTCTAAATTTATATTACCTCTGGTGCTAATGATATTATCTTTTGGAATCCTTTTTCTGCTAATTCTCTTGGTATTGGACCGAAAATACGTCCAGCCTTTGGATCTTTTTTACCTTTTTCCAAAATAACAACTGCATTGTCATCAAAACGAATATAAGATCCATCCTTTCTTCTGTAAGCATTACGAGTTCGAACAACAACAGCTTGATGCACATCCTTTTTCTTTACAGCTTTTCTAGGTTGAGCAACTTTCACTGAAATAATTACTAGTTCTCCAATTTCAGCATATCGTTTTTTAGAAGAACCCAAAACCTTAAACACCTTTCCTGTGGTGCCTCCAGCATTATCTGTTATTTTAACTAATGTTTCTGGTTGAATCATAAAATTATTTTACTACTTTAAATTTTTTATCCTTGGAAATAGGTCTTGTTTCGACTATCTCTACATTGTCGCCTACTTTACAAGTGTTATCTTCATCATGCGCTTTATATTTCTTACTTACTTTATAGTATTTTCCATATTTAGGATGTTTTATAAAATTTGAAACAGATACGACAACAGTCTTATTCATCTTATCAGAAACAACAACTCCCTTTAGGACAGCTCCTTTGTTGATTTTCTCTTCTATTTCTTTGTTTATTTTTGTTTTCATATAATTCGTAATTCGTAATTTATAATTCGTAATTACTTACTGTTTACCTCTGTTAATACCCTTGCGATTTTTTTCCTTAAATCTCCTGCCTCTTTTACATTTTTTACCTTAGAAGAACCTTCTGTTTTAAACTTTAAAACTCTTAGTTCTTCTTGTAAAGATGTAAGCTTTACTTCAAGCTCAGTCTTATTCATTTCTTTTAAATTTTCGTTTAATTCTTTCTTTGATTTTGCCATAAAATTATTTGTTATGCTCTCTTGAAATGATTCTTGTTTTTACTGGAAGCTTTGTTCCCGCTTTTCGAAGAGCTTCTCGGGCAGTTTTCTCATCAACTCCATCTACTTCGAAAATTATGCGTCCTGGAAAAACTTCAAAACAATATCCCTTTGGATCTCCTTTACCCTTTCCCATTCCTACTTCTGCTGCTTTCGCAGTAAAAGGTCTATCTGGGAAAATGCGAATCCAATACTTACCTGCTTTCGTTAAAGTTCGGGAAATTACTTTTCGGGAAGACTCAAGTTGATTTGACTTTACTCTTGCTTGAGTTGTAGCTTTTAATCCAAAAGAACCGAATGCAAGCTTAGTTCCCCTTGTCTCAGGGGTTCTAGCTTTCGGATTAATCCGATCTGACTGCCATTTTCTAAATTTTACTTTTTTTGGTACTAACATATATTTTATTTATTATTTACTTCTTTTTTCTTATCGGCAAATATTTTTCCGCGATAAATCCAAACCTTTACTCCAATTGTTCCATAAGGAAGGACTGCTCGCTCTCTTTTGAAATCGATATCGGCACGGAAAGTCTGAAGTGGGATAGATCCTCTTTTTAATTCTTCAGAACGTGCAATTTCGGCACCTCCTAATCTTCCTGATAGCAATACTCTTGCTCCTTCTACTCCCCTTGCGGACATTACTTTTTCTATAACTTGTTTAATAACTCTTCGGTAAGGCATTCTTTTTTCCAAGCCTTCGGCAATCATGTAAGCCACGATAGCAGCATCTGCTTCAGGATTCATTATTTCAAAGATTTCTAATTTGAAATCTTCTGGTCTCTTAAGACCTAATTTTTCCATTTTTTTTAAAATATCTTCTTTAAGCTTTGTAGCCCCTTCCCCGTTTCGTCCTATGATAAGACCTGGACGTGAAGTTTTGATGATAAAGCGAGTTGTTTTTTCACTTCTTTCTATTTCAACAGTAGATACATACATTCCTCGCAATTTCTTTTCCAAGAATTCGCGCAAAAGAACATCTCCTTTTAAGTAAAGACAATATTTTTTAGGATCTGCAAACCAACGAGACTTCCAGTCTCTTAGTATTATCAATCTATGTGCATATGGGTGAACTATTTTTGACATATTATTATTGTTTTTTAACTTTTGATACTTTAGCTTTTTTTACAACCTTTTTTTCAACTACTTCAGCAATTTTTTTTGTAACCTCCTTAACTACTTTTTTTTCTCTCTTAACTGGAGCTACTTTTTCAGCAAGTAAAATTGTAACATGACTGGTTCGCTTGTTAATTCGATGTCCTGTACCCATGGCAGCTGGCATCATTCTCTTCATAACAATACCCTTATCAACTCTCAATTCTTTGATGATTAAATTTTCTCTGGAAATTCCCATATTAGTAGCATTGGCAATAGCTGAAAGTAAAAGCTTTCTGATTGGAAGACCGGCGCGTTTTACTAAAAAATCAAGCTCAACTAAAGCTTGGTCAACTTTTTTACCCTTAACAAGACTCGCAACTAAGCGTACCTTTCTTGGAGACTGTCTGTAGTTTTTTAAAAATGCTTTCATTGTATATATTATATAAAATTAATTTTAGTATTTTGGACTAATTATTTTTTCTTTGCGTCAGTTGCCGCGGTAGTAGCAGATTTAGCCTGAGTAATTTCAGCTTCCTTTTTCTTCTGCTCCAACTCTTTCTGCATTTTACCTCCGTGTTTGATAAATTTCTTAGTCATTGAAAATTCTCCCAAGCGGTGCCCTACCATATCTTCTGTAACAAGCACTTCTACGTGAGTCTTGCCATTGTGTACGCCAAAAATAAAACCTACCATTTCAGGGGCTATTTGACATGCTCGCTTCCAAGTCTTAATCATGGGAGTTTGCAATGGGTTTTTACCTGCTATCTTTTTTAATAACTTCGCGTCTACGTTTATTCCTTTTTTAATTGATCTTGTCATATATTTATTAAACAAAAAGCTCTTAACGAGCTGACACTCATCATAGCAAATTACAAAATAAAGTCAAATTTTTAATTGGGCATTGAAAATACTAGTCCAAACAAAATCGTGTTGCAGAATTTTAAATATGTGGTGAAATAAAAAAATAAAATCCCCTTTCGGGTGTTTTTGTTTATAGCAAGTACTGTCCTTGCTAACTAAACTGAAATAGCCACCTAGAAATGAGAAAAGCCTGTTTGGAAGCAAAGGCAAAGCTTTCTCACAAACAGGCTTGGCGTTAAATCAGCACAAAACAAGCACCAATTAACAATATTAAAAATATAGCTAATATAAAACATTTTACAATCTCGATTTTTTTTATTTGCAACTTTTCGTTTTGCAACGAAAAAGTCATTATGATTATAAAAATTGCAATTCCAATAAAAATTGCAATACCTGCCCAGTGACTTTCTGGGGCAGACCCAGGTGCGCAGGCATTGATGTACGCCTTTATCTTTTTATCGTCTATAAAAAAAATGATAAATGATAAAATTAGTGAAATCGATGCCAAGATAGTTCCTAGCGCAGTTACTAATGTTTTTGTTTTCATAAGATTTTTTGTTTTTAGGGTTATTTCAATCTCTTTAAGAAAAAGTAACTGAAATAACCCAAAAAACTCAACAAATCCAAATATTTTTGATGAACAACTTACTATGCATGTATAACATACTAAGAGCAAAAAGTCAACCGTCTGGTTGGCGAATTCAACCCTAATTTTACACAAAAAAAATACAACAAGCTTCAGTTGTGCTTGGGGTAGCCCAAGCCTAAAAAGAATATTTCCACTGAAAAACAAAAATCCCCTTTCGGGGATTTTACTTTAATTATTTATTTTTTCCAGTCTTTCGGCGAGAAACTATAAAGATGTTTGAGTATTTCTTTGGATGTCTGGTCTTGCGTCCTCCAGTAACTTTACCCCACATTGTCTTTGGTCTCTTTGTTCCTCGTCCTTGTCGGCCTTCACCTCCTCCGTATGGATGGTCTACTGGGTTCATGGCAGTACCTCGGACAGTAGGACGAATTCCTTTCCAACGAGAACGTCCCGCCTTTCCATAATTTTCTAAATGATGTTCATCGTTAGAAACAGTTCCAATACATGCCCAACAAGTCTCTCGGACTTTTCGAACTTCAGAAGAAGGCATTTTTAAATTAGTGTAACCGTCGGCATTTGCGACAACTTGAGCAAAAATTCCTGCGGATCGGCCTATTTTAGCTCCTCCTCCTGGTTTTACTTCTACGTTGTAAACAAAGGTTCCAACTGGAATATTCTTCAAAGGTAAACGATTTCCATTAGTAAGTTCTGCATTTTCAGAAACTAAAAATGAATCTCCTGGCTTAACTGACTTTGGAAGAACTACATATCTTTTTTCTCCATCTTTATAAACTGCAACACCGATGAAAGCACTGCGGTTTGGGTCGTATTCAATACTTTTTATCTTAGCTGGAATATCTTTTTTATTATATAAAAAATCTACTTCACGATATAGACGCTTATGTCCTCCCCCTTTATGACGAGTAGTAATACGTCCTTGACTGTTTCGTCCAACAGCACGTCGGAATCCATGAGTTAGTGATTTTTCTGGAGTAGTTTTAGTCAAAACTCCGCGATACATCACGTTCGTCATTTGTCTTCTTGATTTACTTGTAGGTTTATATGTTTTCATTTTTTTAATTGATCTTCTCGAAATATTATATAAATTCTATCTTATCTTCTTTCTTTAAATATACAAGTGCTTTTTTCCCTCCACTCTTTACTCCTTTTTTGCCTTTCGACATTACTTGTTTATCTTGTACTCGGAGAATATTTACTTTTACGGGATGAACTTTGTAAAGTGCAAAGATAGCTTTTTTAATTTCTGTCTTATTAGCATTTTCTGTCACATCAAAAGTGTAAACATTTTGTTCAGCATTAAAGGATGCTTTTTCAGTGATTCTTGGATTTTTAATTATTTTTAGTACTGTTGTCATATAATTTTATCCGCGTGATTCCAAAAACTTAACACTGTCTTCTGGACGCTCTATTAATAAATATTTGTAATTTAAAACATCAAGAGGATTTAAATTTTTCAAGAAAACCATTTCAAGTTGAGGTAAATTTCTAAAACCTTTCTCAATTTTTTCATTTCTATCAAAGATAGCAATTAAGATTTTTGGTTTTTTAGCAGAAGAAATAATTTTCCATCCTGATGCTTTTGCTAAACTTGCCATTACTTCTTGAGCACCCTTTGTTTTTATTTCAGCTAATTCTAGTGAATCAACAAAAATAATTTCTTTGTTTTTCAATTTTTTTGAAAGCACTGAAAATAGAGCTTGAGCACGCATCGTCTTTGAGATTTTTCTCTTATAGTTCTTTTCTGCAAGTGGACCATGTGTTACTCCTCCACCAACCCAGATTGGAGATCGGGATGAACCGTGTCGAGCTCGTCCTGTACCCTTTTGTTTCCAAGGCTTTTTGCCTCCTCCGCGAACTTCTCCACGGCCTTTGGTATCAGCAGTACCTGCACGCTTATTGGAACGCATTCCCTCGACAACCTGATGCACTAAGTCCGCTCGCCATTTTGCAGCAAAAACTTTTTCTGGAAGTGCAATCTTTCCCGCTTCTTTTCCTTTTTGATTGTATATTTTTGTTTCCATAAATTTATCTTGAGACTATTTCAACTAAGGTGCCTCTTTTGCCAGTGATTGCTCCTTTTACGAGTAATGTATTGTTTTCTTTATCAACAAAAATGACTTTCAAATTCTTTTGAGTTATTCTGTCAGATCCCATTCTACCAGCCATTCTCATTCCTTTTGGAACGTGTGTTCGAAGACCTCCTCCGATAGAACCCGGCTCTCTTTCTGAGTGTTTTTGACCGTGAGATCTTGGTCCTCCTCCGAAGCCATGACGCTTCACAACACCTTGGAATCCTTTACCTTTTGAAATACTGGAAACTTGAAGTTTATCACCTGGAGTAAAAATTGAAACATCAATTATATCTCCTTCTTGTGCAGAAGATGAATCGATTGGTTTTAATCTAAACTCTTTTAAGGATTCATACATTCCCCCTTTCATCTGTCCGGCTCTTGCTTTATTTATTCTTTGTTTCTTTTGAGTACCATATCCAACCTGAACTGCATTGTAACCATCTTTTGTTTTTTCAAATATGCGAGTTACGGTAATAGGACCCGCAGAAATAATTGTAACTGGAACTACCACTCCCTCTGGGGAGAAATATTCCGTCATATTTTCTTTTTTTCCAAGAATAAATTTCATAAATTAATTTCGTAATTCTTAATTCGTATAATTAATTAAAGCATTTTTACATCAATATCAACTCCAGAAGGAAGAGATAGATTTGTAAGAGCTTCAATTGTCTTAGCAGAAGGATTGATAATATCGATTAATCTTTTATGAACTCGAATTTCGAATTGTTCTCGGGTATTTTTGTAAATAAAAGACGCACGATTAACTGTGTATTTCTTGATTTCAGTAGGTAGTGGAACAGGTCCCACAATTTCTGCATCATATCTAGTTGCAGTATCCATAATCTGTTTTACAGATGCATCTAAAATCTTGTTCTCGTAAGCGCGAACCCTAATACGAAGTATTACATTACCATCTTCTCTTTTCTCTTTCGAGACCTTCGAAGAAGCTTTTATTTTCGAAACAGCTTTTGTCTTTTTAATTTTTACTTCTGGTTCTGTTGTCATGAACTAATTTTAGTTAATATGATTAAGCAATGATTTTTGTAACAACTCCGGCACCAACTGTCTTACCTCCTTCTCGGATAGCAAATTTCTGTGATTCTTCAAGAGCAACTGGGGTAACAAGCTTTACAGTAAGTTTTGCAGTATCTCCAGGCATAACCATTTCTACTCCATCAGCTAAAGTCACATCTCCTGTAACGTCAGTGGTTCGGATATAAAACTGAGGCTTGTAACCTTTAAAGAATGGAGTGTGTCTTCCTCCTTCTTCTTTCTTCAAAACGTAAATTTCACAAGTGAAATTATCATGTGGAGTAACTGTTCCTGGTTTACCCAAAACTTGTCCACGAGTAATGTCTTCTTTTTTAAGACCTCGAAGTAAGATTCCTGCATTGTCTCCAGCCATACCTTCTTGAAGGTTCTTGTTAAACATTTCAATACCAGTAACGGTAGATTTTTGAGTAGGTCTGATTCCAACGATTTCAATTTCTTCTCCAACCTTAATAACTCCTCTTTCGATTTTACCGGTTACAACTGTACCACGGCCTTCGATTGAAAAGATATCTTCAACTGGCATAAGAAATGGCTTTGTAACATCTCTCTCAGGAACAGGAATGTAGGTATCAAGAGCATCAGTTAATTCAATAATCTTCTTTGCCCATGGATCATCCATTGATGTAGCTTCTAATCCTTTCAAAGCAGAACCTCGGATAACTGGTGCATTTGCGCCATCAAATCCTTGTTTTGTTAGAAGTTCACGAATTTCTTCTTCAACCATGTCAATCATGTCTTTATCATCTACCATGTCGCATTTGTTTAGGAAAACGATCATTTTAGGAACACCAACTTGTTTTGCCAAAAGAACATGCTCTCGAGTTTGAGGCATAGCTCCATCAGTTGCAGCCACGACTAAGATAGCACCGTCCATTTGAGCGGCACCAGTAATCATGTTTTTAATGTAGTCAGCGTGACCTGGGGCATCGATGTGTGCGTAGTGACGAGTGTCAGTAGCATACTCATTGTGTGAAATGTTAATGGTGATTCCACGAGCTTTTTCTTCTGGAGCGTTGTCGATTTGACTAACGTCTCGAAGTCG
>JBAXFW010000040.1:0-8463 GCA_037139635.1 bacterium
AATATAATCTGTGATAGTTTTACTACTAACAATGTACTTTATTGTCACGTCTTGTATTGCTTTGATTAGTCTTTAAAGCAAAATAAATAATTTATTAATTACTACCAAAAAAATGTAATAATTTTTGCCAAAATGATTTCTTTTTAGCAATAGGAATATCTGTGTTATTTACTATCTGAGTCGGTTGTGTGATACTTTGTTGTGATATTGAAGTAATAACAATCTGCTTTTCTTGTTTTGGAGTTTTTATTGTTTTAGCGATAACTCCTGAGGCAGGAACCACCTGTGGTCTACTGACAACTTGAGCAACAACACATTGATTGTCTATAAAATTAAAACCGTTAGCACACGTACAAGCCCAAGCCGTTGCCTTGTGATTAATAATATCAGGTATACTATTTGCCCCAAACTTTGCTTTACAACGAATCTGTGCACTATTCCCATCAGGGTCTTGTAATGCCACACCACTTATTATATTTTTTTCTGCTTTATCTAAATCTAAAGCTAATTGAGTTAATTGACTTATGCATTGCTGAGCAGAAAAAATATATTTATTATCATTTATTTGCCAATCAATTTGTGCTTTTTTAATTGCATAATCCATATCTGCCTTAGCTTTATTTATTGATACGTCATATTTACTTCCAATGTTTAATATATATTGTTGCCCATCGCTACCTGAGCCCATAGGATTATTTGTATAATAACTTGCTTGTGCTTGTGCCACTGCTTTGTCTTTATCAGCTTGAAATTCTGCAATTTCTTTATTAAATATATCTTTAGTACTTTGAATTGATGAACTAAGAGAATCTGCAGATGTTTTTTTAATTCCATCAATATATGCCTGTTCACTTGCAATCCATTTTGGTATTGAATCTCTCTCAGCTTGTCTTTCTATTAAAGGACTATAGAGATAGTAATTATATTCTTTAGTTGGATAAGAAGAACTACAATAACTTACAGTCGGGGTAGACACAATACACTCATCCATATCAGCATATCTCACAGAACTTTCAAAACCATCATTACAAATTGCATTACCGCTAATTGATGATAGCCCCATAGAGATATAACAATTTACACCACCATGGTCAGAACAAGCTCCCGAAGTTGCAAAAACATTATGTGAACAAAAAGACAAACAAACTATTGCAACGATATATAAATATTTTTTCATAATTAAATAAAAAATGATAATAGACAGCAAAAAGCCCACCACGAGGGTGATAGCTTTCGCTATCCACACAAGTTTCCTTATGTGACCTGCAACGGTGACCCCCAATGATGGGTTCTTTACTCCGTTGCAGGAATTCTTTTCATCATGCCTTTTAACTTTCTTAAAAGGTTTAGATTACTTTTAATTATTAAGTTGTGAAAACATTATACGTTTTTTATTCTTGTATGTAAAGGAAAACTTTTGATGATATTTCAATGTACATTGCTATCATATAGCCGAAAGGCATAATAATGTTTTCTAAAATATTTGAACTTTTTTAAAAGTAACTTTCTTTTTTGTTAAATAAAAAACTTGATTACTAATAATATTAAGTCTAAAATCTTAATTAGATTAGTTCTTTTTTATTTTTAAAAAAGTTTTCTCGGAGAGGGTGTGTTGCTAGAAACCTTGTTTTGTTTTTCGAGAAAACAAATTAACGTAATGTATTTAGTTAACAAACTGTGGGTTCTTTCGCCTGTTGTTAATAATAAATGCGTAGAGTTAATAATTCGATAGGTTTTTACCTAGCTGATTATTAATTCTATACATTTCTATAAAATAAATAGTCAGCTTTAAAAACCTTACAAGGGCTTTTTATTTATTAAAATACAAAAAATGCTATAATGAGTAGGCTACACAAAAAGTTAATAAGTGATTATTATTTAGCACCTAAAGAGGGGCAACGAGACTTTTTGTGTAGCAACAAAGAATCACATCGTTGTCCCTCTTTGAGTTCAAATAATAAACTTTCTGAAGATGAATCATTGAATTACTTAGCAAGTATTTTAGTTGAGGCATTTTTGGATAAAAAAGAATATGAACGAAATAACTAGTGTGAGTAAAAAAAGAGCTATTATATATGTGAGAGTTTCAACAAAAGAACAAGTTGATGAGGGTAATTCTTTATCTACTCAAGAAAAACATTGCAGAGAATATTGTTTAAAGAATAATTTTGATGTGGCTGAAGTTTTTTGCGAACAAGGTGAAAGTGCAAAAACTGCAGACAGAACAGAACTTAAAAAGCTTATTGTCTACGGTGCGAATAAAAAAAATCAAATAAATGCTTTGGTAATTTATAAACTAGACCGATTATCTCGCAGTACAGCTGATTATAGTCAACTCAAAACTTTGTTTAATAAATGTGGAATAGAAATTAAATCTACCTCAGAATATTTCGAGGACACTCCTCAGGGAAAGTTTATGGAAAATATGTTTGCAAACGTTGCACAATTTGATAATGATGTTCGTGCAGAACGTTGTGCTGGAGGAATGAAAGATGCAATGCGAGATGGGAGATATGTGTGGATGGCTACAATAGGTTATAAAAACGTTAAAATAGCTGGTAAGGCTACTATTGAACAAGATGAGATAATGGCTCCTCTTATACGCAAAACGTTTGAGCTTATTTCTTTAAACACATACCCAACAGAAGAAATAAGAAGAAGAATGTCAAAAGAAGGTTTGTTAAACAAGAAAGGCAAACCATTTTCAAAATCATATTTTTACTCAATGTTAACTAATAAACTTTTTACGGGATGGATTATTAAATTCGGAGAAAAACACAAAGGTAATTTTACTCCAATTATTTCAGAAGAACTTTTTAACCAAGTGCAAATAATCTTAAAAAAGAGAGGTAGAAAAAATCTATCTTATCTTACAGATAATCCTGATTTTCCACTCCGAAAGTTTGTGATTAATGGCGAAGGAAAAAAACTGACAGGCAGTTGGTCTACTAATAGTAAAGGAAGGAAATATGCTTTTTACCGCTTTGGAAACAATAAAGCAAGTATTCGAAAAGATTCTCTTGAAGAAGAATTTAAAAATTACATGGATAAATATAAATTAGATGAGGCTAAGTATGAAAAATTAAAAATACTTGTTAGAAAAAATCTTACGAAAGCAACAGCTGAGAAACGCAAAGAAAAAGAACACTTACAAAAACATATAGAGGAATTAAATGAAAAACAATCAACTCTTATTAAAAAGAATTTTGATGGAGTTATAAACGACAATGTTTTAAAACAACAATTAGAACTTATTGAAAAACAATCTGTAGACGCAACTGCTTCGCTTTCCAATATACCTGATGACAGCACAGACTATGAAGAAGTGGTTGAATTTATGGAAGAATATTTAAAACAACCAAGTAAAACTTGGTCGGAAGCAAAGAAAATAGAAACGAAAATTAAATTACAGATGTTCCAATTCCCCCAAGGTCTGATATTCGAGAATAATATATTTGGAACTAGAGAAGTAGCTAATGTTTTCAAAGTAAAAGACGTCTTTTCGACGCCTTTGTACTCTACGGTGGACCCTACAGGACTCGAACCTGCCACCTCCTCATTGCAAATGAGGCGCTCTAGCCAGATGAGCTAAGGGCCCTTATTAAGATAAGACCATTTTAACTTATTTAAACAAAAAAGCAAATTTTAAGAAAAAAGCTTTTGGATTTTTTCCCAAGGCACAGCAACAAGAATCGTACCAGTAAACACAAATACCAAACCAAGAATAGCTTGAAAAGTTATTCCTTCCGCTAAGACTACGGTAGCCAGAATTGCAGTTAATACAATAGACAACTTATCAATCACAGTCACTGCAACAGTCGGCCCTGTCGCCAAAGCATGATAAAAGAAAATCCAAGAAAGAGCTCCGCCGATTCCAGATAAAATAACAAATACCCATTGTTTAGTAGAAAGAGAATGGAAAGTCGAAATAGAAAATTTTCCAAAAGAAAATGCAGCGATAGTCACAATGAGCGCCATCACAATTCCTCGAACAGCCGTCAAAAAATTTGGATCAATACCCTTCAATCCCAATTTTGCAAAAATAGTCCCCATACTAGCCATCACCGCCCCCAACAATGCGTAAATAATATACATAAAATTATTCTAGCATATTCTTGCGACTTTTTGAACGATAAAACTTTATCGCAAATCTATGTGCTTCACTATTGGCAAGTAAGATTAAATTTTTATATTTTTTAATTATTTTTTCTTCTCCTTGTATTGCTTTAGCTTTATGTTTATCGTCTTTCACTACACCGACTACAGGTATTTTAAATTGATACCGATTCAAAACTTTTTCAGCCACATTCATTTGAGCGACACTACCATCTACCACAACTAAATTCGGTAATCCCCATTCTGTATGTCGAAACCTACGAGACAAGATCTCTTCCAAGGCTCCAGTGTCATTCGCATTACTTTGAGTCCGAATAATAAATTTTTTATATTCATTTTTTACAACTTCTTCATTCTCTATCACCGTCATCACCCCAACCATATTTTTGCCTGACATATGAGCCACGTCATAAGCCTCAATCCTTGGATTATTTATAAAATAATCCTTTTTTGAATGGTCTGGCAGATCCTTTGGCAAGGAACCGAGGACCTCTAAAAAAGAATTATTTTGTGAATAATCCTGCTTTATTAATGCTATATCATTTATATGTTCTAAAGCAAAAATCTTTCTTTTCGTTTCACCTGCTTTTTCAAACTCATGTTTCTTTGCATATTCCTTCATTTCCTTTTTTAAATTCTGAATTATTTTTCTCTTTTTACCTTGGAAAAATAATTTCAAATTTTTTATATTTTCTTTATACTCTGACATTCCGTCTGGAGTAAGACCAAGTTGATGATAAAATTCTTTATTGTTTTTTTTAATAGACTCTCCATCGATATATGGGAAAATCCTACGAATTATTTTAATCGCTTCACGAAGCTGTAGTCCATTTGTGTATGGACCAAATATATTTGCATACAAAACAGGACCAGACAAATGTTTTTGAATGGTCTGGCCGGGATAGGGACCCGGAGAACCGAGGGCCTGAGAAAACTTTTGACTGGTCCTGTTTTGTAACTCCTTCCCTCTTTTGATAATCACTTTTGGAATTTCTTCACGAGTTATACAAACATAATTCCAAGACCGATCATCTTTTTCTTTTACATTGTATTTCGGTTGATGCTTCTTAATCAAAAGAGCTTCAAGTATCAAAGCTTCAAGCACACTATCTGTCTCTTGCCATTCTACTCGATCAGCTTGCACGGTCATATCGAGTATCATTGGCCCTCTAGTAACTATCAAATCCTTGGCAAAATAGCTTTTTGTCCTATCTCGCAAAGAGGTAGCTTTACCAATATATAAAATATTTTTCCCACGCTTAAAAAAATAAACCCCGGGTTTATCTGGCAAGCTATTTTTTTTGAAATATTGACTATTCATGCTCTTTATTATATATTACACTACAGTTCAAATAGTACAAACAATTTAAAATTTTTTTGTTATGGAAGACGAAATTGACATCACAAATTTTCCCCTTTATTTATTAGTAAAAACACTCGTAAAAACAGAACACGAAGAAAATACTAAAATCAAAGCTGGAAATAAAAGAAAAATTAGATTGGCTACTCCACTTCAAACAGGCGAACCAGTAAGAAGAGCGAGGCTAACAAGTAACTCTGTTGGCTTCAGTAACCAAAAAATAAAAAGAGATAGAATGACTACGAACATTCTTCACTGGGAACAACAACCCGATAGTCTCTTGATAGAAACTGAAACATCCTATTACCGGATGTTTAAAATAGAATAAGCATAGAATAAGTAAGGATGTTCCAAAAAAGAACATCCTATTTTTTATTTTCTCAAAACTTTTTTAAGATATTTACCTGTATATGATTTAGTATTATTAGCTACGTCTTCCGGTGTTCCTTTAGCAATTAAATTACCACCACCCTCTCCACCTTCAGGCCCAATGTCTAAAACATAATCACAATTTTTAATAATATCCATGTTGTGCTCGATAAGTACAACACTATTTCCTTTATTAACTAACTTATTTAATACTTCTAAAAGTTTTGCCACATCGTCATAATGAAGCCCGACAGTTGGCTCATCAAGTAAATAAATTGTTTTTTCTAAATGCGGACGATAAAGTTCAGAAGAAATTTTGACTCTTTGAGCTTCACCACCAGAAAGAGTTGTAGCAGATTGACCAAGTTTTATATATCCAAGCCCTACATCCATCAAAGTTTTTAGTCGGTCATAAACTGCGGGGATATCTTCAAAAAAAGTAATCGCCTCTTCTACGGTCATTTGCAGAACCTCATACACATTTTTCTTTTTAAATTTTATTGTAAGGGTTTCTTTATCAAATCTTTTTCCATTACAAACATCACAAGTGACATACACTGTCGGTAAGAAATGCATTTCAACTGCGATCTCTCCATTTCCTTCACATGCTTCACAACGTCCACCTTTCACATTAAAAGAAAAACGATTGGCTTTCCAGCCTCGCAATTTTGCTTCACTTGATTCAGCAAATAAATCTCTAATATGAGTAAAAGCTCCAGTGTAAGTAGCTATGTTTGATCGAGGAGTTCTGCCTATGGGCGATTGATCAATCAAAATTGCTCGGGATAAATATTCTGTTCCAGTAAATGATGCACAATTAAAAACTTTGGCTGTACGATATTTTCTTTCATAACGAGCTTGTAAATTTTTATACAAAATCTCATACATCAGAGATGATTTACCAGAACCAGATACGCCTGTGATAACTACCATTTTACCAAGCGGAATTTCGGCGTCCATATTTTTAATATTAAAAACTTTACCACCCACAATCTTAAGTGATCCTTTATTTTTGTCACGACGGTTCTCAGGAATTTCAATTTTTGTCTCTCCTCTTAAATATGAAAGAGTGCGAGATTTTGAAGGATTAGTTTTGGCCGAAAGTAGGGTCTCTAAATAATCAGACACAATAACATTTCCGCCGTGCACTCCGGCTAGTGGCCCAATATCAATAATGTAATCCGAAGCATAAATAGTATCTTCATCATGCTCTACTACGATAATTGTATTTCCCAAATCACGCAAATTCTGTAGAGTTTTGATTAAACGATCATTGTCCCGTTGGTGCAAGCCTATTGTTGGCTCATCGAGCACATAGAGCGCCCCAACGAGCCTAGAGCCTAACTGACTAGCTAAGCGGATACGTTGAGCTTCTCCTCCCGAAAGAGTGCTCGCCCTACGATTTAGAGAAAGATAAGTAAGGCCTACATCTAATAAAAATTGAATTCGAGCTTCTATTTCTTTAATAATAACTTTTGAAATTTCACGCTCTTGTTCCGTTAATTCTAATTCAATAAAAAAGTCAGCAACTTTCTCAATAGACATGGCCGTCAAATTTACAATATTTGTTTTACCACCAAGAAATACATTTAAAGCCTCGGGGCGTAAACGGGCACCGTTACATACATCACAAGGTTCATCTCCCATAAAATATTTAGAACCTAAACCATTACAAGTAGGACATGCGCCATACGGAGAATTAAAAGAAAAAAGTCTTGGCTCGATTTCAGGAAATGAAAAACCATCTCGGGGGCAAGCAAATTTCGTAGACATAACAAACTCTTCTACATTTTGCTTCACAGGATAAATCTTTTTTTCAGGTCCTCGGTCCCTCGCCAAGGGCTTAGCCAGACCATTCAAAAAAGTTTTATCCTGTTCTGCTGTCCCAAATGAAATTGTCACCAAACCATCAGATTCAACTAATGCTAACTCTACCGCTTCCGAAAGTCGCATTCGAGCATCATCTAAATTGTCTTTAAACTCATGCATATAAAAACTATCAACCAGTAAATCGATGTCGTGTTTTTTTGTTTTTGAAAGCTCCACTCGATCACGAAGATTTTTCATTTTGCCATCGAGGCGTATTTTTTGAAATCCCTTATTCAGTAAATCATAAAGCATTTGATAATATTCCCCTTTGCGTCCTCGCACAATTGGAGAATAAATAGAAATTGGCATTTCATCAAACTCTACACCCATAACTTTCTTCTTTTTGTTTTCTTTTTCAAACTTTTTAATTTTCTCAAAAATAAAATTTAAAATCTCTTCATTCGAAAGTTTTTTAATTTCATCACCACATAGTGGACAATGTGGTTTGCCTACTCGGGAATACAACACTCGAAGATAATCATAAATCTCAGTGATAGTCGCCACCGTCGAGCGAGGATTATTGGAACGAGATTTCTGATCGATTGAAATTGCAGGTGACAACCCAGTGATTTCATCCACGTCTGGTTTTGGCATTTGATTTAAAAATTGACGAGCATAAGCCGAAAGAGATTCCACATAACGTCTCTGTCCTTCCGCAAAAATAGTATCAAAAGCAAGTGAAGATTTCCCAGACCCTGACATACCAGTAATAACCACCATCTTATTTCGTGGCATTTCAACGTTAATAT
>JBAXFW010000041.1:0-8446 GCA_037139635.1 bacterium
ATTATAAGCTATATGTGGTGTAGCTAAAACTTTTGGATGATTTACCAATTTAATATACAAAAGATCATTAACATCACCAACCTGGATTGAAGCACAATCACTAGCAACACCCGCCAAAATGTTTTTATTTAAAGCTTCCAGCATTGCATCTACGTCATAAATTTTAGGACTAGTTACTGTTATAAAATATGCACCTTGTTTAAAAGAATTAAAGAATTCTTTATTTAATAAACTTTTAGTTGTTTCATTTGAACCTAGAGTATCGACGACAACGTCAGCATCTTTTATCGATTCAATTAAGTTATCGTTCTTGATAAAATATTTAACATTCATTTCTAGTGCTTCACATATTTTACCAACCCTAGATCCAATATTACCCTTACCTAGAATTGTAATATTTTTACCAAATAGCCCCTTTGTCTCTTTTGGAATACTGTCGGATTCTTTTTTATTAATCCAATTTGGCAGATCTCTTAATAAATTAAGAATCATTGCAATGACCCATTCACTAACTGCCTCTTTATTACAACCTGGGCAATTTGATACTTTTATATTTCTTTCCTTCAATATATCTCTATTTAAAAAGTCTGTTGCAACAAACGGCATCGATATGAAGACATTTTCTAATTCTTGATATTTAAGCTTTAAACCAAATTTACCTGAACAAACAACATCTGCCCCCTTACATCTTTCTAGCCACTCCTCTGGTGTTTTTGGTAAATCTTCGAAATATTTAACTTCTCCCAATGTTTTAAGCCTTTCTCTCTCTTCTTTATTTAAGCCTAAATCTTGAGTAACTACTATTTTCATATATTATTTATGGTCTCCGTTCCAACCAAAAAGTTTTCCAATAGATTCTGGAGTTTCACGCTTACGAATTAATTGAGTCATGCCATCAGATGCTAAAATTTTTGCTGGCTCTGAAAGAAGACAATGATGTGAAGACAAACTATCTTGGTAAGCACCAGTGTCGAGGATAGCAATGTATTGATCTTCACCTTCTTTCATTTTTGGCATTAGAATATAATTTCCTCCTGCAGTATATTTATCATCCGAGTCACAAGTACTACCAGCCAACCAAACAGTATTAAAAGGACCATGCATATTATTTAGTGGTATCGTATGCCATCTTTGATGAATCGTCCAAGTATCTTTCAAATCATTAATAAAACTTCCATCGATGATATACCAAGCTTTAGCATTTGCTTTTGGAATATCCTTTTTAGAAATTACTTTGTAGATAGTAACTTGGGATGGAGCGACAATGTATTGCCCCCATTCTACTGCTAAGTTTGGATGTTTAATACCTGCCTTGTCAGATAAATTTTTCAAAACTTTTACAATTTTACTTGAAACTATTTTTGCAGTATAAAACTTTTTTTTCTCATAAGGAACACCAAAACCACCACCTATATCTAGGGTATCAAGAGATGGGTGTTTCTTTTGTAGTTCAACATAAACAGAAAAAGCGTGTTTTATGCCATCTAAAATACTTTTTTGTGTTTTAATTTGAGAACCCAAATGATAATGCATGATCTTTAGATTTTTCATTTTATCTAAAGACAAAATATCCTTCTCAGACAAACCAAAACGATCAAATTTTTTATCCCAATGAGTATCTGCTTTTATATCAAGATCTACTCGCAAGCCTGTGTCTCCTTTATATTTAGATAACCTATCTATCTCTTCCCAGCCTTCAATGATAGGAATGATATTCATACCCTTTGCACGTAATTCTTCAATCAAATCTAAATATTGATCTGTCTTTGGTCCATTACAAAGAACTCTAATTTTTGAATTAAATTTTTCACCTTCCCATAATTTTTTAACAATCCAAAGTTCGTTGGCAGAAGTTACTTCTAAGTTTCCACCTTCTGATAATATCGGCAAAATGAATTCTTTATTTTGATTTACTTTCATTGGGTAGTGGTAATAAAATTTACCCTTGTACCCATAGATTTTCATATATGCTTGAAAATAACCAATCAAATCTTTAAGTCTATCTTCAATTAAAAATGGAAAAATTATTTGAAGCGGCGTACCGTACTTTACAGCAAGTTTGTTTAAATCATAAACATGATTTCCTTCTGTGGCAGTTAAGTTGCCATCCTTACTCACACCCAAAAATTGTGTGTTAAATTCATCAACACCCAATTTCCAAAATTTCTTCCAATTCTTCCCGTTCTTTTTTGTCTTTTTAGTACCCATTTGTTTGTAATTAGTAGTATAGCAACTTGACAATAATTGTAAAGATATTATCTTTCTTTTGAATACATATCCAAAAACTCTTTCTTAAACTCAAAAAAGTTGTCATCCAAAATAGATTGCCTAATTTTTTTCACTAAATTCACAATAAAATACAAATTATGAATTGAAGCGAGGGTTCCGGCCAACATTTCTTTTCCATGAAACAAATGTGCCACATAGCACCTCGTATAATTCTTGCAGCTATAACATTCACAATCTTTTTCTATCGGAGTATAATCATCCCTGAATTTTTTATTGGTCATGATAATTTTTCCATACTTTGTATAGACGGTGCCATTTCTACCAAGCCTTGTAGGTAGTACGCAATCAAAAAGATCTACTCCATTTTCAATACCCATAAATAAATCTTCTGGTTCTCCTATGCCTAGCAAGTGTCGTGGCTTTTCTTCTGGCAATATTTCGTTAACCCACCTAACAGCAGAAGACATATCTTCTTTTGCAAAAGAGCCCCCAATCCCAAAACCATCAAAATATTTTCCATCCACATTTATTTCAGAAATTATCTTTGCTGATTCTTTTCGCAAAGATTCCTCCCTACCACCTTGTACAATACCAAAAAGGGCTTGAGGAAAATCAGAAGAAACGGAACTATTAAGTTTTAAATGTTCTTTCAAGCTTCTTTCTGCCCAACGATGTGTACGCTCCAATGCTTCGCCTTGATATTTTAAATCCTCAGTCGGACTAGTACATTCATCAAATGCAAAAATAATATCAGCTCCTAGATTGTGTTGAATTTGAATAGATTTTTCAGGAGTGATGTAGTGGATCGCTCCATCTAAATGAGACTTGAAAGAAACTCCGTCATGTCCTATCTTTGCAAGTCGTGGAGCATCTGAGTCATCAAAACGTTCTGGTATCAAAAGCGAAGGGTCAGTGATTTTAGTAATTTTTGAAATATCTTTTCCATAAGCAGCGCCCAATGAAAAAACTTGGAAACCTCCAGAGTCAGTCATAGTAGGACCACGCCAATTCATAAATTTCCCAATACCACCTGCATCTCGCACAATTTCATCTCCCGGTTGTAAAAATAAATGATAAGTATTTCCAAGCACAACTTCAGTGCCAGCATCTCGCACTTGTTCCGGATTCAAAGATTTGATTGTTGCTTTTGTTCCCACCGCTACAAAAGCCGGCGTATGAATTATGCCATGCGGAGTTTCTAAAATTCCAACTCTGCCTAACTTTCCATTTAATTTTTTTTCAATTTTAAAGTTCATTGTTTCTCCACTTCCACATAGTTCAATTGAAATATATTTACTGGACTTGCAAGAAGTGCTTTTTGATAAGAATCTCTCGGATCAGAAAGAGTTGTTTGTACGACTGCGATAGTATGAGATGTAAGCCCCGACAAAACTACTTCCGTCTCCTTTTCGAGCACAAAATCTCTCGGTAAAATCATTTCAAAATTTCCACCACCTCGGCCGACCAATTGCATAGTGGCATCCTTACCACTAACTATTGCATCTGTTTTTTCACCAGGATTTGAAAATAAAACTACCTTTGCAGAATTTCCATACACTTCTGCCACCTTCCCAATTGGAACATTTCCATAAGCAAAAACTCTTTCTCCGATATTTATATTTTTATCTTTACCGATATCAATTATCAAAGTATCATATGGTGATCGATTAGGGCTCACTAAAATTGCTGCTAATATCATATTTTTATTTTCACCAACTCTTCCTAAGGTGTCTTTTAATTTATTATTCTCGTCCAAGACAGTATTGTAATTTGACATTCTAGCTTCATTTTCGGCCAAGGTTAATTTTAAAGTTTCATTTTCTAATGAAAGTAATTTTTTAGAATTAAAATAAACTCCAAAATTATTTAATCTATTCCCAATACTATTACCTACAACAAATACTGGTCGAAAAACAAAATGCGCCGCAGAAGAAAGGCCACCCAAAATTCCTACTCTAAAATAAAAAAAGAAAACAAAAAACACAACCAGTATAGCTAGCCTACGAAATTTTTTATTTTTATTTTTTTTATCTAGGAGGTAACTCATCTTGATTCCCAATCAAAACTTCACGATAATATTCCATATCATCTAAAATAATTCCAGTGCCTCGTGCAACAGCAGAAAGTGGATCATCCACAACGTAAACAGGAATTCGAAGAGTATTTTGCAAAAGTCGATCAAGACCTAAAATAAGAGCTCCTCCACCTGAAAGCATAATGCCATTGTGCATTATGTCTGAAAGAATTTCTGGTGGTGCTGTCTCGAGTACATCCTTTACCCCTTCGACAAATTCTTTAACTGAAAGAGAAATTGCTTCACGTACATCAGAATCAGTCATAACTACTTCACGAGGTAAGCCTGTCAATAAATCTCTTCCTCGCACTTCAATTTCACGATACTCAATTGGCACAACAGAACCAATTGAAATTTTTACAAGTTCAGCAGTTCTCTCTCCAACTAAAATTTTAAACTCGTCACGCATGTAAGCAATAATGTCATTATTTAATCTATCACCAGCAATTTTTAAATTTTTTGATTTTACAATTCCACCAAGTGACATAACTGCAATATCAGTAGTTCCACCCCCTATGTCAATAATCATTGAACCAGTCGCTTCTTTAATTGGAAGTCTTATCCCAATAGCAGCAGCCATAGGCTCTTCTACAAGAAATACTTCTCGGGCTCCTGCAGAACGAGCAGCATCATACACGGCCCTCGTCTCGACGTTAGTAGTACCAGAAGGCACACCAATCAAAACACGAGGACGCGCAATCTTCTTAGACATCTTGTCTGCTTTATTAATTAAATATGAAAGCATTTCTTCTGTCACTTCAAAATCAGAAATTACTCCATCAACAAGCGGGCGCACTGCCCGAATGTGTCCTGGTGTTCTTCCAAGCATTTCTTTTGCTCGAGCTCCTACTGCTAAGATTTGACTTGTTTTAGTATTCACTGCCACGACAGATGGCTCATTGATTACAATTCCGTGCCCTTTTAAATATACTAGGGTATTCGAAGTTCCTAAGTCTATACCGATATCGTTGGAAACTAATTTGTAAAATTTATCAAACATAAAAAATAGGCTTAGGCACTAGACGTTAGTAATTTTATTAATTCATCGACGGCAACAACCTTTCCTTTTTCTTCAGTACGTTTTTTTAACTCGATCCCATTCTCTTTAATACTTCGAAGTGATACAACTGCACGATATGGTATACCAATTAAATCTGAATCAGCAAATTTTTCTCCAGCTGACAGCCCTATCCTGTCGTCAAACAAAACTTCAATATTATTTTTTAACAATTTTTCGTAAACATTATTTGCTTCAGCAATGACTCCTTCGTCGTCTCCTAATGCAAGTAAATGTACTTTAAATGGAGCAATGGATTCTGGCCAAATTATTCCTTTGTCATCTGACAAAACTTCAACGACTGTACCCATAAGTCTACCTAAGCCTATCCCGTATGACCCAATAAAAGCAGGTATTTTATTGCCTTTTTCATCTGTATAATAAAGATCTAATGCTTCTGCTTTATTTGTTCCTAAAGTAAAAATATTACCAACTTCAATTCCCCGATGTTCTACTAATTTATTTTTCTCTAGTCCAAGACTTGCAATAACTTCATCTTCAAAAACTTCTTTATTTATAGCAATAGCATTATCTTCACTCACATATATCGTATCTTCACCCGCGGAAGTTATAGTTTGAAATTCATGAGAATATTTTGAAAAAGCTCCGCCTGATGCAAAAGTTAAATAAGTAAGATGTCCAATGCCTACTCTTTTAAAAATAGTACTGTACGTAATTTTCATTTTTTCATAAAAATTATTATGCTCTTCAACATTTTTAGAAAAAGAATAAAGTGCTTTCCAATAAAATTCTCTACCTCGCATAATGCCAGATTTACTTCTTACTTCATTGCGCATAATGTCTTTAAAATCATAAGCGTAGATCGGTAAATCTTTATATGAATTTACGTATTGTTTTAGTATGTTTGTGAAATTTTCCTCATTGCTCCAAGACAAACCAATCTCTGTGTCATTCTTTAGTTTAGTTTTAAACCAAATATCAACTTCTACGTCACTCCAGCGATTCGTTTTCTCCCAAACTTCTTTATTTTGCAAAATTGAAGTTTTCATTTCAATACCGCCAACTAAATTCATTTCTTCTCGAATTATACTTTCAATCTTTTTTATTACCCGGAGGCCTAAAGGCAAATAACTATAGACTCCCGCCATTTCCTTATAAATAAAGCCCGCACGGATAAGAAACTCTGCGTTTTTGGACACTTCGTCGGCTGGGGCCTCTTTTTTAGTTTTGGTGAAAAGTTTTGATTGTTTCATTTCTATCATCTTACCCGAAAAAAGCAATTTTGGCAAAGAATTTAAAAGTTCTATATATAAGGAGCGTATTTGCAAAAAGGAAGCTTTTCTGGTAGGATATCCTTATGCAAAAAGTAGATAATAAGAATACAAAAGAAGAAGTATCAGTGGAAGAAATGTTCAATGCCGGTGCTCATTATGGTTATTCAAAGACCAGAAGAAACCCTTCTATGTCTCCATATATTTACACTACAAAGAACAAAACAGATATCATCGACCTTGAAAAGACAAGCGTCCTACTTGAGTCTGCTAGAGAATTTGTAAAAGGTCTTGGTGCTCGCAACAAAGTATTACTTTTTGTTGGAACTAAACCTGAAGCAAAAGAAATTATCAAGAATACAGCTGAAGCATTAAATATGCCTTACGTTAATGAACGTTGGATTGGAGGTACTCTTTCTAATTTTATGGAAATCAAAAAGAGAATTGCAGAGCTTGAAAATTACCGAAAAGAAAACAAAGAAGGAGGACTTGAAAAATATACTAAGAAAGAACGAGTCGTTATGGCAAAAAAGATGGAAAGATTAGCAAGATATTATTCTGGATTAGTTGGACTTAAAAAACTTCCTGATGCACTTTACATAATCGATGCAAAAGCAGAAAGTATCGCTCAAACAGAAGGACTAAAACAAGGAGTCCCAGTTATCGCTCTACTCAACTCAGATTCAAATATGAAGAAGATAGACTACCCTATTATTTGTAACGATTCAGGAATACCTTCAATTAAACTTTTCACCGAAGCAATTTCAAATTCTTATAAAAGTGGCCAGATGTCTATTCCGTCCACCACAACGGAAAAGCCTGCCTCAATTAAATAAATAAAAAATATGGCAACAATAACAACCGAGCAAGTAAAGGAACTTCGAGATGCTACTGGCATCTCTGTAATGCAATGCAAGCGTGCACTAGAAGAAGCAGAAGGTGACATGAATAAAGCGTTAGCAATCTTAAAAAAAACAAGTAGCGACATAGCTCTTAAAAAAGCTGACCGAAATGCGGCAGATGGAGCAGTGACCGTGAAAGTGGAAGACAATAAAGCAGTCTTAGTAGCTCTTCGATGTGAGACTGATTTCGTTTCAAAAAACGAAGACTTTGTTTCCCTATTAAACAACCTTACGAATGTTGCTTTTTCAGACGGTATAGAAAAAATGAAAGAAACTGCAAAAGACTCAATCGACCCAATCATTCAGAAAACAGGTGAAAATATACAATTGGGTGATGCTTTTGTTGTAGAAGGTAACGTTTTAGGAGTTTACATTCATAATAACAAAAAAGCTGTTATCGTGAGCCTTGAAGGAGGAAACGTAGAACTTGCGAAAGACATAGCAATGCACTTCACTGCCATGAAGCCTGAATATATAAGAAAAGAAGATATCAGTGAGGAAGCAAAAAATACGATGCAAGAAATTTTCCAAAAAGAAGTTGCCAGTATCGACAAGCCTGAAGAAATAAAGAAAAAAATGTTAGAAGGTAAAATTAGTACTTACTTTAAAGAAAAAACTTTACTTGACCAACCATTTATTAAAAATCCAGAAGAAACAATAAGCAAGATTTTAGAAAAAGCAAAAGCAACCATCAAAGACGTAAAAAGTTATTCCATATAACAAATTATGTATTTTTTTATCATTCTATTTTTTGTATCTCTTTTAGCCATCATTTTAATGATTGGTAGGAAGTTTTTTTTATTAAAAAATACTGGAGTACATCACATTCATCGTAACGCTGAAAACTTTCTATCTGAAATATTGGACTTTGATAAAATAAAAGACCTAACGATAAAAAATAGTAAAAAAATAATTCACACCTTGATTTGGCTTATCCTCCGCATATATATAC
>JBAXFW010000042.1:0-8129 GCA_037139635.1 bacterium
TGATTTAGTGGAAGCCGCAAACCGAAACTAATGATAGATACAAATTCACAACCGTCGCAAAGAGACGTCTGGCCAGAAAGGCTTAACCCACTTTTCCAGACCAGGAATGTCTTTACGAAGGAGCTCTGACGAAAAGGTTGGAGAGCACAAATCCCAAGAGAAATTCAAGTGAATTTCAAACGGGGCAAGGAGGAGAGATACCTGCTTTGTGGTAAAGATAAAATCTTTGAAAACAACATATTGTGCGGACAAGGCTTCTTATTGAATCTTTCGAGATCAATGATGATAGTTTTGAACGTACAACAAATATTATGAGGCAAGACCTCATGATAGGAATACGGTTTCATTTTTTGTTTTAATTAAATAATTTGAATTCTCATCTTTGATATTTATTTTAGATATTAGAGATGGGAATTCAAATAAATGTTTAACTTAAAAAAAGTCCCTGGAAACGGGGCAAGAAAATGATAAATTTACCAGTTTCTAGAGGGGGGCTGTATGGTTGCCCAAAAATCATCGATGAAGAGTATATTGTGTTCTCAAAAAAAGGAGGTGATGGAAAAAAATTTCCGTTACCCTTAGAATTGTGTGTTTCATTGCTGACTAAAGAAATCCTTAGAGGAGTAAATACTCCTTGGGGTAATGAATCTTGTGCTATTTTCGATATAGCAATTAAAGAAGTTGGTAAAATGTACACTTCTTACATTAAAGTGGATAAAAAAAATATTTTAGATGTCCAACAAGAGGACATTGGGATAAATTTTGAATATTGGGCAAAAGTTTATTATTTTAAAAATCCATTTTTAAAAAATAAAAAACTGCAAAAACTTTTAAAAGAAAAGAAATAGTTATCTTCTTTTAAATTAGGGTTAGGGTAAAATTTAAGGAAACCGGTTCGCTGGTTTCCTTTCTTATTCAGTTCATTATTTGGCTTGCCATGAGCTTGTCGAATGGTGGATTGATAGGGAGTTTTCATTTTTCTATTAGTTAAATAATTTGAATTCTCATCTTTGATATTTATTTTAGATATTATGGATGGGAATTCAAATATAAATAAATAACTAATAAAGCCGTTAAGAGCGGCAAAAAAATGAAAAAAGAAATAAAAAAAATGGAAGTTCTACAACTTTTGGAGAATCTTTCGAAGAAAGACCACGACTTTGTTATCGTGGGATCAACTGTTCTTTTCCGGAACGGATTGATTAAAAGAAATAGTGACGACGTTGACCTAGTTGTCACTTCCGAAAACAAAATGAAGGAGTTGATCTCTTTCATGGAGAAAGCTCTAGGGATAGAAAAAATCCCCGACCAGGTTATTGAGTGTGTCGATGTATATGGGCATACTTGGGATGAGGTTATCACCTCATCCAGTATATATTATGGAGTTGACCGTAAGGTCGATTTTATAGTAAATACGACTCTTCCAGAAGTTGATCTGGAAAATAGTGTGTATTGTAGCAGAGATGCTGCAATCAAGCATAAGGTCCAAAAATCTTGCCTTGTCGACGCAAGGCAAAAAGATATATCGGACACTTCTGAGATTCTTCAATTATCTGCAGAAGAAGCAGAAAAATTTAAAGAATTTCAGGCTGCTCGGGTTCGAGTAGCCAATTTGTTTTTTAATAACTCAAAAAAATTATTTGATTTTTTGGGAAGTAAAAAAACGAATTTTTATTCTCATATTAAGGTAGGCTATGGAGATTCTGTGGCTTACGAAAACTTGAGGATGGTATTGTCCTCAAAAAAATTCCCCGAAGAGGTAATTAAGGACATCTTATTCCTGATTGCTAATTCAGGGAAAATTATTGAACAATTGGTTTGGTAATTTTTTGTCATTCTCATTGACGTTAAAGAGGAGACGCTTGACCTGATTTGGCGAAACAATGAAGGATTTTTTAAAAATACATCAAATATGAAAAATACTTTGATTATTTTTGGTGGCGCTGACTATGAGTCAGAAGCAGCCCGTAAGGTTGCCATTGAGGTTGGACTGAATATTGCCACAGCCATTACGGCTGATGGCAAAAAAGTTCATGCCGGTAATGCCTATATGGCAACCGGATTTGTGCTTGACCACGGCAACCTCGAAGAAGTCACCGGTGTGGTGATCTTCGAATGTGCACCGGTGGTTGCCGGTGAACTGCCTGTAATTTTGCGGGCTGACCATCACAACCCTGGTGACACAGGGTTCGGTTTAGGACCCGAGAAATTCTGGGAAGCCTCATCACTGGGACAACTTATGAATTTTATCGGGCTTGAACCGACGGAGGAGCAACTTATAATTGCCGCCAGTGACCATTGCCCGGCAGCTGCTTACAAAGGACTGTGCCCGGGTATTGACCCGGCAGCTTTTGCGGAGAGTCGCCTTCAGCAGAAACTGGTGTTCTTCGCAGGCGATCCGCGGAACGCCCACAAGGCCACCCGCGAGACTTTGCTTGCCGTCATTGAGACGGCTAAGGCAAAACTTCTGTCCGCTCCCGAGGTGGACGGAGTCCGCGACCTGCGGGAAGCTGGTTATGTGGATGAGCTTCCGGAGGCTGCACTGTCCCTGGGTCTGGCATACATGACCCAAATCCCGGACACAGACCGGGACCGGAACCTAACCGGAAACACAAAAATCCTACTGGGTGGACATACCACCCCCGAAGCGGTGACCAAATTTATGGAATGGGGCAACTCACTTCCAAACAAAGTTGGGCCAGCTTATGGTAATCCCATTCGTGGATTCGCCGGAGTCGTGATTACTCCTGAAATTTCTGAGTAATTTTCAGACGCAAAAAGGCTAGTTGATGCGTAAAAATGGACTAGATAGAGGAAAGATAACCTCTAGGGAAAAAATATCTAACTCGGGTTAAACGGGTTTAATATACAGTGCCAAATGAATTTATTTGTTTGGCCTTGTTATTGAGTTCTCCATTCGACTTCGCTCATGGCAGGTCATTTTTAAATGGAGGATTCATAGCAAGAAGTTTTCATTTTGTTTTTGGTTAATACTTTTCTGGATATTAATTTAGTGTTTAGAAAAGTATTAACCAATTTAAATTTAAATAAAATGAAAAAGGAAAAAATTAGTATTTCAACCACTAAACGTGGTTTTCCTGCTATGTGGGAATCAGGAGGTGGGCTTACCTCTGGTGGCTCAGCAACGATTATTGCTGGGCGGAATGGAGAATCTTGTCACCCTGTGTATATACCACGAGGTGGACATCTAGCATGCGAGAGTCACGCCCTCATTTGTGTGTGTGAAGGATATTATATTATACACACAAGAGTATCTCACGGAGTCCGTTCATCTGCAACGATTCAGCGGATTACCTCAACATCCGTCAAAGATATTGATGGGGAAAGATGGGAAGCTAGTGCTGAAGTTGAAGAGATTAATGTTTTTTCTCTTGGGGAATGGAATACTCCACTTGAGGAAAAATTTGCTAAAGCTGTTGAAGCTGGTTTTGGTAAGGCTAGTTGTTACCACTGTCGGTCAGCATTTTATATTGATACAACGGAGAAAAAATCTGAAGTATCTGTATATGAGAAAAAACGACGTGAAGAAGAAATGCGTCGTCAAGATGAAAATAGGGCTAACCTTCGTCAAGCTAAGGCTGATCGTGAAGCTAAGGAAAAAGCTGAGGCTGAAGCTATGAGTAAAGCAGCGAAAGAGGCTGGCCTTGGTGCTAGGATTGAAGCTGTAAGTTCTAGGTATGTAACCTTTGGTTATCAGCCGATAGAGATTGGAGAATTTTATTTTAAGTCCAGTTGGCAAAATCAGCTTTATACTGAGGAGTCTGTTTCTAGCCTGGAAAGAAGTGTTTCTAATCTTGAAAAGGAAAAAATTGAAAAAGATTGCAAGCAAAACTTGCGTAATCAATTTCATCCAAAATTTGAAGTTTTTAAATCTAGAGTTGAGGCTCTTGGTTTTGAAATTTCTTATTTTACTGATGGCCAATGTGTAAGGCTAACGAAGGGGTGTTGTACTGTCAGCGGAAGTGGGCAATTTTCTTTTTCAGAAGAAGGGTTAATCTCTTTTAATTCTTATATAGAAAAAAGAGAAGACGAAATCTTAGAAGAAAAGAAAAAAGCAGAAGCTTATGCTATATATTTAAAGAAAAAAGCAGAAGCTAGTGCCCTTGAATTACCAACAAATATTAGGATTTGGAAGCGCCGAGGTGGTGCAACCAATGCTGGTGAAGGATGGGTGATTCGTCCGAATGGAACATTCCGTGAACCAGATAAGATGGAGTGCCCACGCCCTCGGTATTCTGATGAGGGATATCAAAACTGGGAACAAGTTTTGGTCGGCGAAGTTGTACTTCATTGGTCAAAAGGCTGTTCGGCCGGTGAGCATCATTTTGAGGTGATTTATCAGCCTGAAACCTTAACCTCTGCTCAATTAGAAAAAATTGCAATGCTTGAAGAAGAGATTGCGATTGAGTGGGATGGAAGAGTTGGGCTGGCTTCGGGCATACCTAGTCCACCAGTTGGTGACGGTTGGGGTCTGACTGAAAAAAATAATTCCTATGTTCAGAAAGTAAATCATGAGCATGAGGAAAGTGATATTTTTGAAATTGAAACTGAAATTGAAGTAGAAGAAGAATCTGATAGAGAAATAACCCTTGAAGATTTAAAAAAACTTCAAGGGAAGTTTAGAAAGTAATTTTCCAAGCTACGGAAATACGAGACAAATAGTAGCAGAATTATATTTGTCTCAAAAAGGGTTAAAGGGTTAATCTTTGGTCGAGCAATTTTTTATAAATTGCTCGACCTCGTTATTGAGTTCATTTTCTAGTAAAGTGGGTTCATTGCGAAAATAGGCTTTAGGGTTAGCGGAAGAAATCTAAAATATCGAGAGTCTCTCTTGATACTTTAGATTATATATAAAGGAGAGTCATGCTCGCCCAATACTAAATTCATAAAATGAATTTAGTATTGGGCCAATCTCTCTCCTCTGGCATTTCTCTTGTTTTATTTCTTCTTCCGCTAATTTTGAAGCTTAAAAAACCCCTCCGACGAAAGGTCGGAGGGGTTTTTGTATTTTTGCTTGAAATATGTTTTGGAGTATAATGAATCGTAATTATGAAATCACCAGATTGGCCACCTTCCACAAAAGGGGACGTTCCAAAAAATGAAAAAAGGGATGCTTATAAAACTTCAATTGAGAATCAAATTGGCAGTAATCTTGGACTATTAAATGGTAATTCATTTTTTAGTGAAAGACTGGGTGGTATTGAACGTTCCATTAATAAATCTCTTGTTCCAGCATTATATGACACACCCGAGCATGCTGCTTCTAGTGTTAATTACATTTTAGATTACTTTGTTGAAAATAATGTTTCGACTGAAAATCAATTACAATTTTTAAAAGCCCTGCAGTTCTCTTTTAATGACATGCAATTACTAGCCGAAGATAAAAATGCTAATTATGAATATGTGCAATTTGCATATCAGTGGGCAGGGAAGGCTCGGGATGATTGGAAATTGTCCCAAGAAACAATAAATTCAATTATTTCTAGAACGAGTGAAGGTCTGGAAAAAGAGAGGGGGCGTGAAGAAATTCCTTATTTAGTGTCTCTTTATCTTGATCCTGAAAACATGCTTTCCAGAAAGACAAAAATTGAAAGATTTATGCAAAACTTTACACCAAATCTTATAGATGAAGTTAATCATATATATCATTTTAATCCGAACGGAGAGGACCCAGTATTTCTAAAATTAGATACTGAAGAAAAAAGGCAAGAGGTAAAAAATTTTCTTTCAAAAGTTAAAAAAGGTTGGGACAAGATGTTTACAGAAACACCGACCGTAAAAATGTATACCCATTATCCACTACCCAATGAGTTTAAAAAATTTGTTCTATCTCAAAAAGAAGTGAAAGAATATTTTCCTCACACTGCCTTTGATCCAAAGGGAGAAATTTTACGGGGGGATATGAAAAATATGCTAAATCCAGCCATGCGTGAATCGCTAGAAAATGACACTGGTATTGATTTAACAAAATTACAACAAGAGCAAGCATATTTCATTGAATACATATCTTGCAAAAAAAGAGGAGAAATTTTGCCATTAAAAAAATTCGTAAATGATTTTGGAAAAGATGGATTAAAAACTTTTTTGTCTTGTGCTCAGGAAATAAAAATGGGAGACAGAATTATATTTCTTGGAGAAAAAATACCAAAAGAAGCAGCTGTTCTAGTATTTAAAAAATATGGAGAAATTGTTGATAATGTAAATAAAATAGTTGAATTTGCCCAACATAATTTCACAAAAGAAATAAAAACGAGCCCTGAGTTAATTAAAAAAATAGAAGAAACTTTATATATTAAGGGTAAACAATTACTTTCTCAAATTTATGATGATGTAAGTAATGAAAAAGAAGTAAATTCAATTGAGATAGAAAAACAACTTGATCGAATTAATGCAGATACAATAACAACTTTTGCAATATTCAAACAAGCAATTAAAAATGGAGAGAAGCTTCCGATAGAGAGTATTGAGGGTTCTGTTTTTTCTAAAAAAGAAGCAACTGATATATCTCCCAACCAACAAAATGAAATGCTTGAACTATATGAACTAAATTGGAAGAATCATCCAGATCGTGATTTTGTTGAATCATTAAAATCATATTTTAAAACAGCCTTTGCTCCCGAAGGCAATAAGCAAAAGAATTATTTTTATACCTTCGAGAAAGATAGCAATATCCGGGCTTTTGTTAGATTTGAAAAACAAAATGATGAAAGTTTCTATGCTAGTGCATTAAACGTAGATGAAGCTAGTAAAAACTTTGGTCTTGGAGAAGCGATGATGGATGAAGCATTAACTCGCGAAGCTAAACAGCATATTCTTCATGCATCTTGCCGAAAAGATAATCCAAGTAATATGCGATATTTTGAGAAAGGATTTATTTCTAGAGGATTCAAGAAAACAAACGAGACTGAAGAATTTGATCTAATTTGGGATGAGAATAAAAATAAAGATATAAAAGCGAAACAAAAATCACAAGATGAATTAATAAGTATGTATGGAAATACAAACACAGAAGAGATTGAAATTAGAAAATCAAAAGAGCTCGAGTCTTTGCATGGAGATATCTCAGAGGGAAAATCACTCGTAAGATGTTTTGTAAATAATGGAGAGTGGTATGCTGTCTATGAAACAATAAAGGAAGATTATGGAGTGAATTTTGGAGAAACTGAATAGAGTGCTTCAAACATACTTCTAAATAATTTATTGACTCTAATATCATCAATAATTATTCCAATTAAATTTTCATTTGATACGGTTATGATACCTATTTTTGTATCGTAAATTTGAATTGCACCCTCGATTTCATTTAGTGGTGTTTTTACTATTCGTAAATTTGTAACTTTAAAAAAGTCTGGATCTTCAATGTTCCATTTTTTGAATAATTCATTTGTAAAATTATTCTCTATTACTAACAACCTTTTTTTAATTTCTTTTTTTTCTCTTTTTTTAACATAATCATCATTAATCTTTTTGAAGTATTTTTCAACAATCTCCATATCGACGTATGTCAATATTTCATCTTTTGTATTTAATGTATCTTCTAAAACTTTTTGAATTCCATCTAAGCCTTCAAAAAATTGAATATTTGGTTTACCATTTATCAAATTGTACTTGGAAGCAAGTGAGCCTATTGAACTTGTCAGTACTTCTTTTGTTAACGCAATTTCTTTTTCTTTTCGTTCAATGTTTGATAACAATAGTGACGGATGGGCAGGGGAAAATACAGCAACAGTTCCTTTACCTTCACTTTTTAGGGCTAAGCCTATGTTTTCTAATTGCTCGAGGACTTTATAAACAAGTCCTCTTTTTAGACCTACCCATTTTGTTAGGTCAGACGCCCTTTGGGGTCCACGCTCAAGTAGGGCTTGGTATATTTGGGCTTGTTCTTCTGAAAGGCCTGCTTGAATTAAGATGTTTTCTTCTTGCATATTAATATTATATATTATTTGTTTTTGTTATACAAATGTGACAAAGTGGATAACTTAAATAACATTAAAAATAAGGATAAAATACTTTTTATAAAACTTTAGTTATGTATTATTGACAAACCAAGCTAATTATGCTATACTATACCCAGATAGTTAAAACAGTACATTAAAAGGAGATAGCAA
>JBAXFW010000043.1:0-7906 GCA_037139635.1 bacterium
GTGCTTGCCCCAGCTCGCGCGATTACGCGCGAGCCTACCCACCCGTGCGTGCACGAAAACTCACTCCCTTAAATTTTTAAATACTTACATTTTTAAATTTTTGTGTATGAAACTGCATGTCCTGTTTTTCCAATTTGTTTTATTTTATTTTCCTTTTCCAAAATATTTAAATATCTTTCCGCTGTTGCATCCGAGACGTGAAGAAATTTCTCAACTTCGTCATTCGTAATTTTAGGATGTTTCAAAAACAAAGTCATGATTTTATCCAGCTTTTTTCTTTTTCGGTATTGTATTGCAAGTTTTGCTTTGTTTAATAATTCAAGAACTTTGTTTTTGTTTGGAATAATTACGGGAACAGGATTTATATTTTCCGGCTCAGCTTTCGCTTCGCCGTAATTTGAAACAGAAACTGGTTCAGAATTCACCGGCTCGCTTCCATTATTCAACGGCTCACTTGGTGGGATTTGAGCCGTTCGAGGTTCAGGAGTTTGAATCGTTTCGGGAATTGGTTCAGAAACTGGTTCAGGATTTGGCTCAATTCCGGGTACTTGATTTTCAAGGGTATTTTCCGTATTTTGTCCATTTTCGGCTATTTCAGCCTTATTTTGAGTGTTTTCAGGGGCTGTATTGTTGACCATTTCGGGGGTAGAAACAGCCGTAGGGGCATTTATAGCTTCAGGCGTGGTGTCCTGGATGCTAGAACCTATATTTACCCCGATATCCTTGGATATTGGGTTTTCTTCGGGAATTGGGTTTTGAATTGTATTTTGGTCGTCGGGCATATGTAGATTATATCAAAATAATAATTGACAATATAGTGTGAAATAGTAATATATATAATATTGATATGACCCAACAAGAACAAGCTCAAAAAATTGAAGAAATATATAGCGAAGCTATTAAAAAACTTGAAGAACTAAGTAAGGAACGCAAGGGAATTATTCAAGGTTATATAAAAGAACTTGAAACTCAAAAGATTGGTGCAATTCGAGCATCTCTCGGATTATTAGAAAATAAGAACTAATTATTATGGGAATGAAAGAAATAATTGCTAAACATGAAGCAGATAAAAATATTGAAGCTCTCAATGCGATCAAGGCAGAGACAGGACTTGATAGTGCGACAGTTAATTTAGCTGAACAAGCCATTGCTCGTATAAATGAAATAAATAAAAAAGCAACAGAAGTTTTAGAAACAACCCCATCTGAAATTTCACAAATTAAAAATCTTGGCGGTGACATTGGGAATAAAACAGAAGGTGTTGATGCAAAAATTAATGAATTGCAAAAAGAAACAACACAAAAAATTGAAGAAATAAAAAATAAAGTAGAATATTGTGATGATCCTGAAATAAATGAAATGGTAACAAAAATTGTGAGTATTGTTGAAGGTATATCAGGTGATGAACCTGATTTTGGTGACATTAATGTAGAAAAAATGCAAAAAATGGCAACTCTCGCAATGAAAGCTGATGCTTCAAATAATGAAAAAAGGTTTAGACCTGGCAATAGATTAAAAACTTATACAGGAGTTAGAAATCCAGATGGCTCACTCAAGGACGAGACATATGGAGGTGAAGCAACAATAAAAGAAGTAACTACAATTTATAGAAATATAGAGCCAGTTTTATATGCAGATGATGAAAGAAAAGGTCAGCCCATTCGTGGTGAATATGAAGAAGACGGAACTTTTGTTGAAAAGCCAGAAGGTACGGAAATTCTCTTTAATGAATATGCGACAGATAATCCGGAACACTCAAAAAAGAAATATGGTATTACAGCAGAACCTAAAAAATGGATAGAGGGCATGGCTCAAATACCAAGTTATCTTGCACAAATTCCAACCGAAAAAGGAGAAATACAAATTAAAACAGCTAGTGGGAAAATGATATCAGTTCGTGGAGGAGATTTTATTGTTGTTGATAATTTAGGTGGAGGAAAAACAAGCGTACAAGGAATTGAAAATAACATCAAAGGAAAAACATATCGTCCATGGGGAAAACAAGAACAAAAAAATGAAAATAATTTTGCAACTTTTACTGAAAAAAAACTTACCAATAATGTAGATTTATTTATCAATGAAAATCAGGATTATACACCTGCTCAAAAAGAGCAATTTGAAAAAAAGTTTAAAGAAGCTCTTAGTCTTGCTTTGGAAATTCACAAAGATCAAAAACCTAGACCAGATGGTCCGTACGTTAATCATATTTTGAGAGTGAGTAATAGAATTGTTGAAGAATACGGTATTAAAGATCCCGAACTCGTTATTGCTGCGGCACTCCATGATTCAGTAGAAGATCAAGCAAAAAAACTAGCTAATCTTGTAAATAATACAGAAGCAATTTCTGAAAGAGAAAAAGCATTACTTTTTATAAAAAATACTTTTGGGGAAAGAGTAGAAAAAATTGTTTCCAAACTTTCTAATCCAGAACCTGAAAGTGAGGGGCTATCTCCAGAAAAGAAAAATCTTATTTATAAAGAACACGTTAAAGAAGCTATAGAGGATTCTGATGTTTTTCCAATTAAACTTTCTGATTTTTCAGATAACGCCTTAAATTTAGAAGCAGTTGGTGATCCAACACGAAGACTTAAGTTAAGTAAAAAATATTTACCAGTGATAGAAGTTTTTGTTGATAGAATTGAAAGAGCTCAAGATATCTTAAGCCCAGAAAAAATTACTGAAATGAAAAATCGATTATTGTCAGCGATTGAAGATATTAAAAACTTTATTAAAAATCAAGAGAATATTTAATAGGGTATTATTTCCTATAGTGTATCCTGTAAGGTATTTTTTTCAACTGAACTTTCTCTGATCACTTTATTTACAAAACCTTTAATTTTTTTATTGGTTTCTTGATCAAAAAAATTATTTACATCTAACTTGCCTTCCGAAGTGAAAAAATCATCAATAGCAAGTCCCCTTAGTAAGGGCGACCCTAAGTCATCATCGCGTGATTTCATCCTTTTTTCTCTTCCTCCTGCATAAACAGTAGGAGTTAGTTTTATTTCTACTTTTACGGTTTTGTTATTGACGGAATCAAAGACTTCAAATTCACCACCGGAAAAACCTTTTGTCGTTATGTCCTCAATGTTAGTTTCAGCTCCTTCACCAAATTTATATTCATTTTGATAAAACGAATCTGTTTTGGTAAAAGTTTTTATTACACCTTCTTCATCTAGTTCAACTAATCCATTCCAAGTATGATCTTCAACCTCATTTAAGGATCCATCAGTTGTTAATAATTTTCTCCCTTCCTCGTCTCCTTTGGGAAGATACTTTTTTTCCATTTGCATAGGTGCGACAACTACTGAATCAAATACAAACATTTGTGAATTAACTAAAGACTTTGCTTTCTCTATTCCTTCATTAAAAGTCTTGTCGTCATTTTTATTAAGTGAATCATACGATTCCTCTAAAATTTTATTTATATTATCAGTTTTCCAAATATCAAAGAAAAGTTGTTTTGTATATGCGTGCTGGCGACAATCTCCTTTACCTAAATAAAAATCAACCATTACATTTGTACGGGAATCATCTTGTTTTTCAACATTAAGAGCACCGTTAAATTTTTTCATAAAATCATCAAAGTCTTTATGCTCCGGACTATGAAGATCTTCTAAGGGAGCTGTGCCGTATCTTTGTCGTATTAGAATATCAATTTTTTTATTAAATTCCTTAAAGTCAGTAATATCATTTAGTTCTGCTTTCTTTAAAAACTCTCTACCAACAGAAATATCCCACCTATTAACAACATGAGAATGAAGCTGTCCGCCATATTCAATGTTTCCTCCAACAAAAGAAGATATTTCTCCATAATTAAAACCATTATTAAAAATAAAATCTGTGGCTTCAGCTTTTTTATCTTTTGACTCAATTTTCTGATCAGTATTTTCTTTTTCAGATACAGTCCCTTCTTTAATTTCTTTTAGTTTTTCTTTAAGTTTTGTTAAAGCATTGTCAATATTTTTTATAATATTCTCTGATTTTAAACCCCCTAAAGTGCCAATCTGATTTTTAAGACGCTCTAGATTTTCAATCGGTGCATTAATTTCCCAATCAACATTTGATTTTTCAATTACTTTATTTAAAGCGGTTTCACTTTCTCTACCAGTCATTAACGAGGATTCTAATACAGTAGCCAACGTCCAAAAATCACCAGAATTCATACCACCAGCTTTTTGGGCAGAAATATAAACAAGTTCGGCTGTTTTTAGTGCTTTCTGAACTTTGTCAACATTTTTTTCGTTACTTCCTTCAGTTATTTTATTGTACGTTAAATTAATTCCTGGATAAAATTCAAACCCATTTTTAAAACCCTTTTCTAAATAATCTACGGACTGCTTGAGGAATTCTGAAGCTTTAACTGGATCTTCGGATTGCAACCGATCATGTCTGACTTTGTATATTTTACCCAAAATAGCATAAACCTCGCCATTTCCTTTTCCTTCATTAATTAGTTCGTGAATTACTTTTTCACTTTTTTCTAATTCGCCAGCTTTATGTAATGCAACAGCTAGCAATTCTCTAATCACTGGTGATTTTTTGAAAATTATTGATTCTGATTGATTATAAGTAGTAATCATTTTTTCAAAATCACCAGCTTGTTTAAAAGTATTAAAAACAGTGGCAGTTTGTCCTGCAGTAAAATTTTGAAGTGGAGTTTCTTCCAACATTTTGTTTGTCAAAATTCCTTTCTCTTTTTTATTGCTAGTTTTTAATACTTCACTTTTGAAAACACTATTAAATTTTCTTTGAGACTCTCTCAACTCTTCGGTTTGCGATTGTAATAATTTTAAATCCAGCCCTTCTATTTTTTCAGGATTACTTAAAAAATTGGACAATTCATGATATTCAGCAATGTGTTCAATATTTTCTACAGCATTTTCTTTTACAATTTCTATCTCTCTAGTGACTAATTCAGTTCTTTCTCCAATCTCTCTATCCGAACCATTAAGATTTTTAATTTGATCAATTTGAGCGGAAGGAGTTGTTTCGGTTTCTTTTATTTTTTTAAATATATGATCAATAGTTTGCCCTACAAGTTCAGAAACTTTAACTTTTGAAGTTTCTTTTTTAATCTGTTCAAAATCAACAAATTCTTCACTTGTTTCAAGTTCACTAATTTTATTATTTATATCATTCTCCATATCCATTTTATTTTTTATAGTTTTTTCTTATTTATTACTAATTGTAGTTGTACTAACATTGCCAGTATATCAAGAGTAAATATTGTTATAAATAAAGTTGTAAAACCAAAAAATTTTACTAAATATGTCCCCATAAGAACTGCTAAACCAACAACAATTTTTGATCCACCTCCTCCAAGTGCCCATTCTAATCCTTCATTTTTTTTATCTATATTATGAGCCATAAGAACAGTAAGAGGAGAAGCTAGAAGAGCTGTACCAAAAGCAGCAATTATTTGCAAAATAAATAATTGCCATGGATGTGAAATAAAAAGATAACCTAAAGCACTTACAGCAAAAAGAGCATAACCTGTTGTCGTGAGCCATTCTTTATTCCAAGAATCAGATAATTTTCCAATAACAATAATCAAAATTCCAGTCGCTATCATATAAAGCGTAGTCGAATATCCAATAGTCAAAATATCACCACCTATTTTTTGAACAAATACAGCATAAAATGGTCCAATAAGATTTTCTGCAAAATTACATATAAAACTGGCTATCAATAATATTTTATATTCAATTTTCATAACATCATTATAACCTTTCTCGCCAAAAATCCAAAAACCACCGCATTCCTCCCCAAACCCCTCCTGCGGGCAGAATTTTAAATCTCGCCAAAAGACCAAAGTCGAGGAAAATGGAAATCTATATCCCCAAAATTTTTGTTTCCATTTTCCGAGTCCATTTGAATTACCACATTATCGGAGCGTAGTAATAACTTTCGAGAAAAGAAAAAAGTCGAGCGTAAGATTAGCTTTCAATTCCGATTTTGAAAATAGGTTCTAACTTGGTACAATAAAGACACCAGAACAGAACTCAAAGGTTTTGAACGAGCCAAAATGCGGGCGTGCCGAAGGCACGCCCATTGGTTTTCGCCTGATTTTGCAACAGAATTAGAAAAATTCGGCGCGCTCGCGCGCAATGTTTTTTCGCCGAGGAGGAGGTTCGAAATCAGAAGCATGGAATTTGCTTTGCCCGAAAATACAAAAAGAATTTTTGTCATTTATTTAGAAGTAGTATAATAGAAATGTTGAATCCATTATCAGTAAAGTTGGCAGAAAGGGCTGTTTCAGCTTTCTAACTTTACGTTAGGATTCAACACTGAAATAGCCCTTTCTGCTTTTAGAAAAATATTATGCAAAAATTCTTTTTGTATGCTCGCAAGTCCACTGATGTCGAGGATAAGCAGGTGTTGTCTATCGAAGCACAACTCACCGAATTGCGGGAGTATGCCAAGCGAGAGAATATCGAAATCTCCGCCGAATTTATAGAAAAACAAAGTGCTAAAGTTCCGGGTCGTCCAATATTTAACAAACTCCTCAACGACATCGAGAAATTTGGCGGAAATATTCTCGCATGGCATCCGGATCGCTTAGCCCGCAATTCAGTGGACGGCGGTCGTGTTATTTATCTCCTCGACACGGGAAAACTTGCGAGCCTAAAATTTCCCACATTTTGGTGTGATAGCACATCACAAGGGAAATTTATGTTAAATATGGCTTTCGGGCAAAGTAAATACTATGTAGATTCTCTTTCCGAAAATACGAAACGTGGACTTCGCCAAAAAGTTCGTAATGGAGATTATCCAAGCCAAGCGCCAGTGGGATATATAAATGATTCGAGCTATAAAAGTATTATCGTTGATAAAAAGAAATCAAAAATTATTCGCTTGGCTTTTGAAAGATATGTCAAAGGCAATCAACGACTAGAAGATATTGCAAACTTTTTGGCGAAAAATGGAATCGTTTCGAGAGGCGGAAAGAGAATGTCCAAATCTCGTGCGACTTTTATACTCTCAAACCAATTTTATATCGGATTGTTTAAATATGGCGGTGAACGCCACGAGGGAAAGTACCAGCCAATCATTTCAAAGAAACTTTTTGATAAAGCACAGGAAATGTTGCTTGAACGTGGACGACCCGAACGAAAATCTAAGAATGAACCCCAAGTATATTGTGGTCTCATTTCCTGTGCTTCTTGTGGAATGATGATAACTGGTGAACACAAGGTGAAGAAACAGAAAAATGGAAATATCCACGAGTACACATATTATCGCTGTAGTAAAAAATCTAAAACAATTAAGTGTACCGAATCTTGTGTTCACCAGAAAGATTTAGATCGTCAGTTATCATCCTTAATCAAAAAAGTTTCTTTGCCTAAAGATTGGGCGGAGGAATTATTGAAAATGGCACAAAAAGATTTCAAAAAATCCGCCCAGTCTTTGACCGCTTGTGTGAAAGAAAAACAGGAAAAGATTTCTACAATTTCAGTTAGACTGGAGCGACTTCTTAATGGATATTTAGAACAAGATATTGAAAAAGAAATTTATCGTGAAGAAAAAGGAAAATTACTTTTACAAAAGAAGTCGCTCGAGGAAGAAATCTATAATCTTTCACACAAGCAAAATGCTTGGCTCGAACCGTTCCAAAATTGGTTAAAAGTCGCACAAAACTTGGACAAAATCGCTTCTGATTCAGACTTTTTTGCTAAAAAGGTCTGTGCCAAAGAAATCTTTGGCTCGAACCTCCTCCTCGGCGAAAAAACATTGCGCGCGAGCGCGCCGAATTTTAAAAATTCATTTGCAAAATCAGGCGAAAACCAATGGGCGTGCCTTCGGCACGCCCGCATTTTAGCTCGTTCAAAACCTTTGAGTTCTATTTTGGTGCGTCGGGAAGGATTCGAACCTTCGTAGCCCTAAGGCGACAGATTTACAGTCT
>JBAXFW010000044.1:0-7833 GCA_037139635.1 bacterium
AGCCAGTTAGGGTTATCAGCTAGTTCTAACACTAGATTGAACGGAGAAGCTATTGAAAAATATAGCTTTTTTTCGTTTACGACAGGGTTCTGAAGTAGATAACTCAAAAACTGTCTTTTGCCTGCTATGTCAGAACTTTTTTCAAAAATAATTTTTGCTCTGCGTGCAACAGAAAGCACTGTGGCAACAGTTGTTTGGTAATCATAATCTGCTTTTTGATGTTCAGACATTTCAATTTCAAGGACCTGTATTTGGTCTTGATACTCTTGATGCTTTTTGTCATAGATGTCCTTAGTAATACTCTCATCTAAAAATGCTTCAAGTAATCTATTTTGTTTTGCTTTCAAATTATCGTAATCAGTTCTTATGCGATTTATTTGTGATTTATGAAATACAACTTCTGCCTCAGTGTTCTTTCTTAACTCATCTAGTAGTTCGTTTGTAGCTTCCTCTGTAATGCTCTCAAATCGCTCTAAAACCTTATATACGGGCTTCAAAAGGTCCTTTTCGTTTATATATACTCTCTTACATATACCCTTAGAATTGGTGCAAGAATAGTAGGTAGGTTTGCCTTCGTGTCGTTCTGCCGTCATTGAACAACCACAATTTTGGCACTTAAGTAATCCCTTAAATATGAAATCTTTTGAAAGAGCTTTGTAAACATTTTTATTACGCTTTGTGCGAACTTGCTGGCATTTATCAAAAAGTTCCCTAGTTATTAAGCGAGGATATTTATGAGAATAAGGACCATATTTTTTTGATATAGCAGTTCCACAATAAAAACTATCTTTCAATATATTTTCAACTCCACTTTTTGAGAGTTTATTTCCTTTTAATGTCTTTAAGCCAAGTTCATTCATCTTGCTTCGTATTGTTTCAAGTGAGTATTGGTCTGTTGCATATAGTTCAAACATTCTCTGTATTAAGTGTCCTCGTTCAGGGTCAATGATAATATCTTTACGCAATCTTTTTTCTACATCTAGAGATATATTCAAATAACCAAGACGAACACCTCCTGTCCATTCTCCATTTCTTCGTTTCTGTTCAAATGCTCTTCTAACATTATCCCCAATAGCGTCAGAGTAGTATTTTGCTAAACCTAAACTCATACCAAACTGAAACTTTTCAACAGCAGACATTTGGTTATTTATTACTTGTCCTTCTGAAACAAAATGAAGTTCTATTTTATCAGCAACAGCCATTTCATAAAGAGTAGCAACTCTTTTATCAAAGATGCTTCTTGAAAGTCGGTCCACTTTATCAAAACAAACGGCTATCTTTTCTTTTTTAGATACATCTTGAACATATTCAAGTAATTTATCAAACTCATCTCTCTTTTCTTTGTAAGCACTTTCATCAAAACTAAAAGATTTAATAATCTCAAAAGATTTCTTTTTGCAATAACTGTCTATACGCTCAACTTGAGCAGGCAATGAATTACCAGCTTCTTTCTGTTCTTCTGTTGATACTCGTGAGACATTTATTGCTTTCATAATTTATTTAACGAAATTATCAAAAATTAATTCCTCATTTAGATAATAAATATTTTTTTCTGGACTTTTGCTGATTATAGATATAACTTTTTCTTTAGTAAAATATTTATTATTATCTGATAATACTTGTAATGCATATCCGTCTAAAACTAACACATTTTTCAAACCAAGATTTTTCATCATACTTACTTTTTCTGACCTCATCATTTTTTGAGTGACTATTACAGAAAGACCGTTTACTATGTTTCCATATTTAGCATAAGCAAAAACTTTATGCATCTCAGCATTTACATCTTTTTTAGGGTCTATTAACCACAGTGGGTTGTGTAATATTAAATCTGGGTTATGTCTTGTGCCTCCAGTAAGAGAAATTAATACTTCATCAGGTAGTTTAATATTTACAAAATCTTGAGTTTCTTTATACCATTTAACATCTAGGTTTAGTTTATTTAGATTTTCCTTAACTACTGTTTCCCAGACAGCTCCAGTTCTATTTGTTGTTTCGCTGGATATAGATAATCTTAAATATTGTTTATCCAAACTACTCTTCTCAAGTAGGGATTTAACATCTTCAGATGTTAATATTGTAGGAGTTAATAAATACTTCTCTTTATATTTTTCAAAAATACTTTTACCAAAATCGGTCAGAGAAACAAAAGTAGTTCCTTCTTTGTTTTCTATGTTTATCATTTTTGTTTGATTTAGCCACCTTACAAATACACCTCTCACAACTCTATCAAATTCTTTTCCTCTACTAAACCAAAGCTCTTTTATTTTTTGATGTTCATATTTTAAGGAAGTATTTAGGGCTTTTTCGTATTCCAGTTTTTCGTCTTTTGACATTATAGCGAGTGCTAAGTTTTCTATTGTTGCTTGTTTTTGATTATTTTTTAAATCATCAATAATTCTTAAACATTGAAACAATATGTGATTATTATATGAAGAATAAAAACCATTGACATCAAATTCATTGCCGATTTTTAAATTCATAAATGCTTCAGATAAAGATGTGATATATTCTGAATAATCTTTAGCCAATACCAGCTTATTTCCTTTTTCTGTTAATTTAAATGTTTTATTCTTTTTGAGAATAAAACCTAAATATTGTAAATTAGATAAATATTCAGAAGCTCTTCTCATAGGACCACCTTTCCAATATTTTTCATCATCAATTCTTGTAGCATCAAAAGATATAACATAATTTTTTGTTAATATCTTTGAAAGATTTTCAATATTACATTCACCATTTAATTCTATAAAAATATATTCTAGAACTTTTCTTAATAAGAAGATGTTTGTAGCTGACCTTGCCCAAGAGGTTGGGAAGGATGGTAAAAACAACTTACAGTTTGGACATTCATCAATATTAGGAGAAAAATCTGTATGACAAGATGGGCATATCTTTATTTCTTTTCTACCTTCTATTTTCCCTATATAATTTGTTTGATGAAATTGAATTTGAGACATATCTAGATTAGATAAGATTTTATTTTTTCAGCAATAGCTTTTGCTAATAATGGAGGCACTGCATTTCCAACTTGTTTAAATTGACTTGTTCTTGTTCCTTTGAACTCAAAAGTATCTGGAAAAGATTGTATTCTTGCACTTTCTCTTACAGTTGGAACTCTATTTGCTTTGTAGTGAAAATGATGACGATGACCTGTATCTATTGTCACTGAGGGTAATTTACTATCTAATCTCCTCCAAGTATTGGAATAGCTTCTTATGTTTTGATATTCCTTTGGAAGGTCTTTCCAATTACCACCCTCAGGAACAAAACTTATAACTCTAGTCGTTTGTTCTGAATGTGCACTTTTTGTATGATTTTTTAATAAATCCGTATTTTTTCTCATCATCTTTTGATAATCAGATTTTGGTGTAATTTTATGTTTAACTGTTTCTTCTCCAAAATCTTTTTCTAGAAGAGGTAAGTCAGATATTGCATCTCCAACTGTTGTGAACTTATTTTGTATTCCATCGTGAGTTGGTTTTGGAAATTCAAAGTTTATACCTAATCTATTTCCAACAATCACAACTCTCTGTCTTTTTTGAGGCACTCCATAATGATGTGCGAAAAGAGGTTTATAAGATATTTGGTATCCAATTTTAGCAAATGCTTTTTTAAGATTATCAATTACCAAATTATTTTTTTCATCTTTCATACTTAAAATCCCTAATACATTTTCCAAGACAAAGAATTTTGGATTTAATTCTTTTACAACACGAACATACTCCATTACTAATTTATTTCTATCATCTTTACTGTCTCGTTTTCCTGCCAAACTAAAACCCTGACAGGGTGGTCCTCCAACCAATACATCTACTTCTTTATTATCAATTAAATCTAAAATATCCTTTTTTGTAACTTTTGATATGTCTTCACATAGGATTTTTGAATTTTTATGATTATGTTTAAAAGTTTCTAATGAGTCCATCCAATTATCTGTTCCCAAAAGAACATCATATCCAGCCATTTCAAATCCATAAGATAATCCTCCACATCCAGCAAATAAATCTATTATTTTTAACTTTTTGTTTTGTTTTGTTTTGTTCATTTTATTTTGTTTTTATTCTAGTTAGAAACTTGTTAAACTCATTTTTATCAATTCTGTATTCACGACCAATTTTGTATGCTTTTAATTTTTTAGCTTTTACATATCGGTAAATTGTCATTATATTTACCTGCAATACTTCAGCTAATTCTTCTGCTCTATAAAATTCTTTTTCTTTAATCATAATAATTGTTTTAGATTTTTATAATACTGCTTTATTTCTTTTTCCCATTCTTTTGGGTAATACTTTTCATCTTGACCTCTTACCACTAGAGGCAATCTTCTAAGGTTTGATATGCCGTGTGGTCTGTCATTTTTACCTAACATTGCTCCCCATTTTTTATGTGCATCTCGGATGAGAGGACAAACTATTTTACTTGGTATAACCCAGAAATCTGGTTCTTGTTCAAAACCATTAAGTTTTACAAAAATATAATAGAAATCATCTGCCTGACCAGTTTCATCTTTTTCTGATAAAGGAAAACTGCTTACATTTTGTAATTGTGTTGCTTTTATAGAAAGTTTAACCAATCTTCCACTCGGGCTTAGAGCTAGTATGTCATATTTTTCTGCTCTTCCTAGAGTTATAGTTGCAACAAAATTAAGAGCTGATAATCTTGATGCAACATAGTATTCTCCCGCATTGCCAACATTTTGCTTTTGTATTTTTTCTTCAGGCATATAATTATATTATACTTTACTCTACTTTACATTGCAAATCTTCTTGTCCAAGAGAGGATAGAAGTATGGCTTCAAATGCTTTTTTCTTTTCTTTTAATGTCCAATGTTGTTTATTTTCAGTATTTATCTGATAAAGATGAGCCATATTTTCCCAAATTATAAGTTCTCTTTCTGGGTCCCAATCTCTTTGGAAGTTGCTTATTGTTTCTTCTAATGATACATCTTCAACTCCTTTTAGTATATTTTTGTATTTGATAACCCTTTCAATAAATCCAATTGGTAAAACTTCTTGCCTAATTGGACCTGCTTTCAATTCTGATAATTTTACTTTAATTTTTTTCATAATTTTTAATTTTATAAGGTTTATAATTTTCTAATGTTTTATCTATTTGCTTAACCCAATCTCTGAGTTTGTTTTTTGTAATCAGTTCACTTGCTTGTCTCATATCCTTAGCAATCCGATACCAAGTTCTGTCTTCTGCTTGTTTTGATAATATGGTCCGTAATTGTCTCATCCCATTTTCATCTTTGGCAAGCATAAATAATCCAAGTAAATATATTGCTTGTTTCGGTTTTAATTTTTTATCTGCTAGAAACAATGTTCTTAGTATATCTTTGATACTTATTGAGATAGAAAACAATCCTAGATTGCGTTCTTTAATAAGTTTTTTCCAATAATCATTAACAACCTTTTTACTCATCTCTGTATTAAATACTTGTCTAAAAGCTAGATTTTTTTCATAACCCAAATCTTCAAGAACCTTATTCATCTTTTGTTTTTGATTTAATCTAATCTCAAATCTTATTATTTCTTGAAGTTCATTTTCTTTGTTTAGTTCTGAAAATAAACTTCTTTGGTATAAGGTTTGGTCTTTGTCTATCGCTCGCTTTTTATCTTTCCTCAAATCAGCTATTTTGTCGTAAATAACGAGTTCGTGAGAACTGGTATGAGCATACAAGCTCTGTCCGTCATTCATAAATCTAGTTTTAGCGAAATCAAAACTTTTTCTTAGGTCCACTTTATTCATTTCTGATATTAAGTGGCTAGCAGTATATCCGTCTTGAAGTAAGATGTTTTTGGAAAAATGGACCGAACTTACTGATGCATTTTCAAGCACTGATTTTGTAATTATTACGCCCATAGTTTTTAATCTGTCTTGTAATGTTTCAATTACTTTTGGAAAGTCCTTATCCTCAAGTTCTTCCAAGTTATTAAGATATAGCAACTTAGGAACTGAAAATTCCATACGGACATTTGCATCTTGAGAAAATCTTCTTTTGTATCCAGTTAAGCGAGGAAAATAATTTCCAGTTTCTTTTTCTGCCTTACTAGGGTTGCGAACAAACTTTGAATACTGTTCTGTTTTTGAATATAACTCCCAACTAGATGTTCCATAAAGGTAAGTCATCTTATCCTTTGGAATTAAAAGGCATATTGTATCAATCATTGTTTTGTGTTTTTTTAATCTGATAAAGTTCAGGATTTTGTTTTTTGTCTTCCTGTATAAGCCAAGCAAAAGCACCGACCAGTTTCTGCTTGTCTTCAAGAGGGAGGTTGTTTATTTTGAAACCTTTTGTGGTTTCTTTTATTGAAACAAAATCCTGCATAGAAAACCCCTAAGGGTTATCTTAAGGTTATAAAATTGTTGTCTTGAGTGAACTTAAGACAATTCTAAGACAGGTATTTTTTGTTTATTTTTACTGATTGTTTAGTAGTGATAAAAAAGTCATTTATTCCTTGTTTTTCAAGTTTTAATCGTATCTGGTAGATAGCATTGTAATACTTCTTATCATTTAAGTTGCTCTCATCTATTCTTTCTGCAATTTCCGAAAAAAACCATTCCTGAGGTAGTTCTTTTGGATTTTCAAACATTGTTTTTAAGGTATGATATTCATCTTTGAATTTTAGAAGTTTTATTTCTTTGCCCCAAACATACAGACGAGATTTATCAATATCAAAATAAAGTTTTTTAGTTATATTTTCGTTAAAGAAAGCAGGAAGAAGTTCAACCTTTGCTTGATAGGTTAATAGTTCATCCTCACGATAATCCCAATTACTACCTAGTGTTATTATTTTCAAAAAATCTAATTTTTCAAAGGCAAACAAAATATGCATAAAAAGGAAGTTTCTTGCGAGGTATCGTTTTCTAATATCTTCTGCTGTAGGGTAGTAATGAGGAAATCTATCTTCAAAAGTATTTTCTATAGTTATAGTTTTACCAAAGTCGTCTTCCATTTTCTGTAGATATTCCTTAAATAAAGAACTGTGTTTTTTGAAAGTTAGGATATTATCTGATTGAGAAACTGAAGTATTTCCAACTTTCTTTGAATGAGTATTGTTTCGTGTTAATTTCTCAGTCATAAACTCTTCCATATAAAACTCTATATCTGCCACTAGTTGGACCTTTTGTTTTGGTGTTATCTCAACAAAAAAAGTTGTCCAAGTAATTATTTTTTCAAAAATATCTTTAGACATATGCAATTCTGTATCCATATCGCCATACATTGGGACAGTTCTATTTGCATAAATTAAAGCTCGTTCAATGTCAGCGACAGTTGCAGTATCAGTAAAGAACTTATCAAAAAGTTGAATTTCTTCTCTTTTGTCTTCCTTTTCCTTCAAATCCATAATCCATTTATAAGCACCTTCATACCACTTTGGTTGTTTGAATGGTTTTGTTTTATCGTGTCTCATAAGAGCATCGGCAACCATTCTTTGGTATTGTGCTATTTTCATTACATCTGGTCTTCCGTTTTCTTCAAACGAAACTTCGTATTCCTCTTCTATCGGTGAAAAGTTTGTTTTTATATTTTTTATTTCAAAACTATATTCTTTACTTACTGTTAATATAAAAGCGATAAAATCAGTATCATTCCATTCAAAAGGTCTGAACATAAGAAAGTTCATTGCTGGGTCAATAGTTGAAAATCTTCCTCTTGCTAGAGATTGATATACATACAGCGAATTATCATCAATATACTTACCAGCAGTTAAACTTTCTAATTCAAATCTATATTTATCTGGCAGTTTGAATATATCTATCATATATACTTTATACTTTACTCTAGTTTACATTACTTTTCAATAGTTCTTTGCCTAAAATAGT
>JBAXFW010000045.1:0-7326 GCA_037139635.1 bacterium
GTATTGGATGTGTAAATTTACATAGAAAAAGTTACTGCATTTTTAACGAACAATATACAAAAGAAGATTATGAAATTAAATTAAAATCATTTGAATTAGATTCGTATAAAAATATTGTTTTAATGAAAGAAAAAGCAAAAAATTTTTGGCAAAAATTTCCTAAAAAATATTATTTTGGAGTCCAAAACAAAGATGTGACAGGAGACTATTTAGAGCATTCAAAAAATTCAAAAGTATGTTTTGGGTGTGCTAATTTAGAAGATTCAAAATTTTGTTCGTTTGTATCAAACGGTCCTGTGAAAACCACATATGATTTTACACATTACGGCGACAATATTGAAATGGTAAACGAGTGCCTTCAGTCAGGCGACGGGATTTATAATATTAAATGTGGCTGGGGGGCATGGACTAATTCAAGGAATGCGACTTATTGTATTACTTCTCCTGGGGTGACAGATGTTTTTGGTTGTGTTGGGCTTAAGAAAAAGCAATATTGTATTTTAAATAAAAAATATACTAAGGAACAATATGAAGAGCTAGTTCCCAAAATAATAAAACACATGATTGATATACCCTATATCGATAGTAAGGGTAGAGTATATAAATATGGAGAATTTTTTCCATCAGAGCTTTCTCCGTTTGGTTACAATGAAACTACAGCTCAAGAATATTTTTCTTTAAGTAAAGAGGAAGCACTAGCATTTGGTTTTAATTGGAAAGAAGATATAAATAGAAATTATAAGGTAACAAAAGATTCAGAAGAACTTCCCGATAGCATAAATCAAGTAACTGATTCAATTTTAAATGAGATAATTTCTTGTGAACATAAAGGAAAATGTGAGGAGGGCTGTATGACAGCATTTAAAATTCTTCCAGAAGATTTGCAGTTTTATCGAAGGATGAAATTGCCTTTACCTAGGTTGTGTTCAAACTGTAGAAGGTTCCAGAGAGTTAAACAAAGAAATCCATTAAAACTGTATCATCGTTCATGTATGAATAAAGGTTGTCAGAACGAATTTGAAACCACTTACTCTAAAGAGCAATTGGATATTGTTTATTGTGAGACTTGTTATAATAAAGAAGTTTATTAAATAAAAAAATAAAAACCCCTCTTTTTGGGGAGAGGTTATTCTTTAATTTTTTTTAACACTAGTGGAATCGTATCTACTATGGTTTGCAATCCAAGTGCAATAGGGAAGAGATGATCTTCCAGCACAAAGTTTTTAAAAACATTATTTTCTAATGTTAATAAAAAAATACAAGCCAAAATAAAAAACAAATATCCTCCAAGTGTCCATTTGGGCCTAGGATTTTTCCATGACTCTTTAGTGAGTGGCCAACCGGCGACTACTTGAGATATGACGCCGAAAGTGATTACAACATCTTTATTTGATGATTGCCACCAAACTAAAAGAGTTAGAATAATCAGAACGAAACTTAGCCATTCTGTTTTTCCCCATCGTATTTTCCCACTTTTTGCTAAAAATGAAGAAATAAAAATGGAACCTAAGATTGAGGGAATTAACATTAAGATTGATTTTCCATCTTTACCAAAGGTTGGGATAAAAAGAATGACGTCCAAAATCATTCATAGAAACCAGGAAAAAAAACTTTGCCCTTCTCCTTTATTTTTTATTACCCCGAAAGATATAAATAAATAAGAGAGAGCCGTTGTTGCGAGGATTAACCAAGCAATGTTGGTCATTTCCTCAAAAATTTTTACTAAGAACATATGTCCTCCTTTTTCTATTACTTTATAATTTTATGTATTTTTGTCAATTAACTTTTTGAGATATAATGAAAACATGAAAAAAGTATTACAAAGTAAACTTAGAATAGCTCACTATAATATTTTGAATGGGGGAGAAGAACGCCTAGATAGAATACAGGAAGTCATTAAAGAAATTGATCCTGATATTTGTGGAATATTAGAAGCTGTCGATTGGCAAAAAGAAAAAAACTATTTTAAAAATTTTGCACAAAAAATAGGGTATCAATCATACAAATTAGTCGAAGCAAATTCTAAATACAACATTGCTATTTTTTCAAAAGTACCTATTTTGATAAAAAAATTAACTCAGGATTTTCGACACGTTGCGGTACAGGTAATTTTAAAAGAAGGAAAATATAAAGGTTTGTGTGTTTTTTTTGTTCACCTATCTCCAATTTCTGAGGAAGCCAGGTTAAAAGAATTAAAAAAATTATTAATATATGTTAAAAAACATCCCGAGGTAATAGTTATGGGAGATTTTAATGCACTTTCTTTGAAGGATCCATATAATCATAAAAAACTTTTGCATTCTTTTAAAGAAAAAAACATTGTTAAATACGGAGTTGATCAATTACGTTTTGATGTGGTTAAAAAAATTGAATCATTTGGATTATTTGATTCAATGAATTATTTAAAAATTCCATTTACATTTTCTGTTCCAACTCTTTCAAATAGGGATATAAATCATGCGGTAGCCCTTAGGGTAGATTATGCTTTTGTGACAAATGGTTTATTAAAACATTTAAAATCAGCAAAAATATTTAAAGACAAAACGTCAGATATTGCTTCAGATCATTATTCATTTTATATTGATTTAAAATAAAAAGGATAGCCTAAAATTTTAGACTATCCTTTGAGGAACGTTACTTAATGTGAACTGAAAGAAGTTCAAGAATAATATCTATCCTTTCTTCTTTGGTTATTTTGTATGGGCAAAAATTACTTGAGAGGTTAAAAATTTCCCTCAAAAAATCTTCCCTACTTTTTCCTTTTGGGGGCATGAACTTTAAAGCTAGTTCGCGTATTCCATCTGGGTCATCGAGGCTGATTTTTTCAAAAGCCCTTTCGATACTCATATGGTCCAAGAAGGTTTGAAAGAATTCTTCTGTTTTATTTGAAAAACTATTTCCAAGTACAACAGAAATTGCAGCTAGAATATTCTGTTCAGTGAATCCGGCATCTTGTTCTAAAACACTAAAACGAAGACGACGTAGTATTCCCATGGGGTCAAATTTTCTTTTATATTCCTGATAAATTATCTCAGGGTCAGTAGGATTAGGAAAGTGAACAATAAACTCTCCTTGGTATTTTACAAGGGGAGGGAAGGTGTCTACATAGTAGATTTCTTCGTTGGGGCCCAGGCAAAAGTTTGATAATCGGGCATCTATACCGACTTCGGGTTCTGTTTGGGAAAGAACTCCGCTTATGGCATTAATCAATTTATTGAATGTTTCTTGATTTGCATTTCCTTTCTGAAATATCTTTTCAAGATCTAATCCAACATAGGGTGATTGCTGAATTGCTTTACCATCTTGTTCAAAACAGATGTATGGTTCAGCAAGCAGTACTTTTGCTTCGTGAAGTTTTTTTCTGAAATACATACTGGTTTCATTTACCCAGACAGCATTTCCAAAATTAACTATGCTAGGAGCGATCTCTTTTTCAACGACAATCCCTCGGCCGTTATTGATACAAGTTACTAGGGCATACCTAGAAGTCACTTGCCAGACTATTTCTTTCTTTTTCATGGCTTTGTTTTATTTTTTGGATTACCTAAAATCCTAAGGGGAACTTAGGTAATCCAAAAATTAGCCAAATTTTTTTTCAAAGATGTTTTAATTACCTTATTATTAAAGTCACAAGAAGTCAATTTATTTAATATTTGCCATTAAGGACGTTTTATGCTAAAGTATCTCAATTATGGCAGTAACAAAAAAACAATTAACACCAGTGGACATTGAGGCTCGCACCAAGATAGATTTTAATGCGGGAGACACTGTTCGCGTATGGTCAAAGATATTAGACGAAAAAGGCAAAACAAGACTTCAGGCTTTTGAAGGATTGGTTCTTGCTCGAAAACATGGTAAAGAAATTGGCTCAACTTTTACTGTTCGAAAGGTAGCTTCTGGTGTTGGAGTAGAAAGAATTTTTCCATTATTTTCTCCAATGATCGATAAAATCGAAGTAACTAAGAAATCTCGAGCACGTCGTTCAAAATTATATTATGTTCGAACGAAAGCAGTGAAAGATGTTCGCCGAAAGTTGCGTTCAGTAACTCAAAACGAAATTGCTGCAGATGAACACGCAGAAGCAGAAAAACAAAATAAAGAAGAATAATTATTTTATAATCTTTAAAAAATCCATTTCACAAAAATGGATTTTTTTTGTCGATTAATTAGTAGACGCTATTACCTTGAGGTGATATGATTTAAGTATGGTGAAAAGAGGGCCAGAACCAAAAAGAATTATTAATGAAACCTCGAGTGCAAATTTAGCTTATGCGATTGGGTTAATTACCACAGATGGATGTTTAGCAAAAGATGGATTACTAATTGATTTAACTTCAAAAGACAGGGAACAATTATTGAATTTTTGTAAATGTGTTGGTGTTGATTTAAAAATAGGACAAAAGCTAAACGGCAACGGAGATGTTTGTTTCAGAATTCAATTTAAGAATAGATTTTTTTATGACTTTCTTTTGTCTGTTGGTTTAACTACAAAAAAATCTTTAACTATCGGTAAATTAAAAATACCAGAAAAATATTTTTTTGATTTTTTGCGAGGATGTTTTGATGGAGATGGATGTTTTTATTCATACTGGGATCCAAGATGGCGTTCTAGCCACATGTTTTATATTGAGTTTATTTCTGCCAGTAAAAAACATATTGACTGGCTCAGAGAAGAATTAAAGATCAGAATAAATGTTTTTGGTCACATTGGCAAGGTTGGTAAAAGTTCTACTTTTCAACTAAGATTTGCTAAAAAGGAAGCAATGGAAATAATCAGAAAAATGTATTATAATCCGAATGTTATCTGTTTATCTAGGAAAAGAATAAAAATAGAAAAGGTTTTAGAGGTTGAAAAGAAACAACAAAAGAAATATTTGTCCAAATAACGCGCGAGTGCTGTAACTAGTAGCCAGGCTACCTTGAGGTGGTAGTGTCCGTAAGGACGTGGAGGTGCGAGTCCTCTCTCGCGCACAAATTAATTTGGTTTAAATATCTTATTATAAAAATAACTTTTAAATATGTTTAACACGCTAAAAATTTCTAATAAAAAGTTATCAGGTAGATTAATAGGAGAGAAAGCCCTTTACTCTATTTCTTTTATCAATTCCCAAATGGATTGGGAAGAAATTCCATTATTAAAAAAATTAGTTAGGGTAAATTACCCTACCATTGATTGTATAGTTGGAATAACAAAAAAATATAACCAGATAAAAAGTAGTGTTGTCTTGCGTATTTTTGTAAATACCCCAATTGCTTCACTCGTAGATTTTTTATCTACACAAGATAATAATTTTTTAAAATCAGAAAATGTGAATGACCTCAGACCACTTCTTGGTGCACTTAGGCTAGAAGGAGGAGATTACGAAATATCTAAAGCTGAAAATATTTTTATTGGAGAATCTAAGAAAAAGGCATTGAGTATCGCAGGAAGAACGAAACATGGTTTGGAAGCAACGTCATTCAGTCAAAATATTTTTATATGTATGCCTTCATTTCTACTGATATTTAATTTAGTGCTTGGAGATGAAGATGAGCCCAAAGTTGATATAATCAAATCAGATTTTGTAAAAATTGTAGATTCAATTAAAATATGAAACGAAAAATTATATTAGCTTCGACTTCACCAAAGAGAAAAGAGCTCCTGTTAAAAACGGGATTAAAATTTGAAGTTGCTTCGAGTGATTATGAAGAAGACATGACTCTGAAATTAATTCCTGCTGAGTTAGCAAAATTTTTATCGAAAGGAAAAGCTGAAGCGGTAGCAAATAAATATCGAGATGCAATTATTCTTGCAGCAGATACTTTCATCTGTTTTAAAGGAGAGATTATTGGTAAGCCTCATACCGAAGATAGGGCATACATTTCACTTCGAAAATTGAGTGGCCAGACGCATTCCGTTTTTACGGGCTACACAATCATTGACACGAAGAATCAAAAAACAATATCGAAGGCCATTGAGACTAAAATTACCTTTAAGAAATTATCTGATGAATTAATTTGGCATTATGTAAAAAATGGAAACCCTCTTAAGTATGCGGGAGCCTATACTTTGGGTGATGTTACTGATATTTTTTTGGAAAAAATCGAAGGGGATTACGGTAATGTTATTGGTCTTCCCGTGACGGATGTCCTTGTTTCTTTAAAAGAATTTGGGGTGGAAATAGCTTAAAGACAATTTAATAAAAAATTGGTATATTTAAGATATGTTATATACAAGAAAAGGGGATAATGGAACAACTAAAACATTTGGCTGTGATCAGCGTATTTCAAAAAGTTCAGCTATTGCTGAAGCTTTGGGATCACTAGATGAGATAAATTCTTTTTTGGGTCTTTGTAAAGTGAAAGCTGAAAAAGAAAAATTAATTTTGGCTGATGGAGCTTCATTTTCTAAAATGATTCACGATGTTCAAAAAAATCTTTTTATTATTCAAGCTGAAGTGGCTGGCTCTTCTATGACTATAACAGATGAAAAAATTAAAGAATTGGAAGTTGTAATTGATTGGATTGAAAGGGAATTACCACCTATTACGACATTCTTTATCTCTGGTGGCTCTAAAATGGCAGCTTTGTTTGATGTAGCACGTACTATTGCAAGGCGGGCAGAGAGAAGGGTAGTCGGAGTGGCTGATGAAGGAAAAATTGAAATTAGTGATTTTACTAAAGCATATTTGAATAGGCTTTCAAGTCTTCTTTATGCATTAGCCCGCCTTACAAATTTTAAATTTGGTATTCCAGAAGAAGGACCAGATTATAAATAGCCCCAAACTTTACCTTGACAGGCGACGATTATTTTAATATACTCATAATATAGTTAGTTTAACTAACTATTTATATATGGTTACAAAAAAACAAAATAGTTATAAATTAGAAAAAGAATTTGAGGATTCGATCATTTCATTTCACTATAGATTGGTGAGTGAGCTTCGAAAAAAGTCTAAAGAGTTTGGCTTGTCTTTGTCTCAGATGGAAGTATTGCATTTTGTAGTTGAAAAGATTAATCCTACTATGAAAGATATTGCCGAACATTTGCAAATTAAGCCACCCTCTGCAACTACTATCGTTGAAACGCTTTGTAAAATGAAGTTACTCAAAAGAGAAATAAGTAGGGAAGACAAAAGAATTATTCGTATTTCTTTTACTGAAAATATTTGGAAATTTTTTAAGTCTATTAAGAATAAAAAGTTTTTGATTTTAAAAAGTATTTTTTCTACACTTGCCGATGATGATAAATTAGAGTTGATTAGAATTATTAAAATATTAAATAAAAAATAATTATGAAAAATAAAATTATAAAAATATTAGAATACCCCAAAGTCGTTATACCTG
>JBAXFW010000046.1:0-6659 GCA_037139635.1 bacterium
AGAATAAACAGTAAAGGTTATATAGTTCGAATTATTTCCAGAGTTATTGGCAACATAGATGTTCCAACTTCCAACTGAAGAAGTATCTGAATAATTTAAATACATTGTGATTTGTCCAGAATTTACAAAATTTACAGATCTCGTAGAATTGTTGAAATAAATTAAAGAATTGTTTGTAAAATTTGAGCCGTAAATATTGATAGTTGTAGCTCCTGATCCCACAAGAACGGAAGAAGGTGAAATAGAAGAAATGCTTGGAACTAAGGCCCCACCCCCTCCACCACCTGAATTGATTATTGTGAAAGTTTGAATGTTAGAAGTTCCATTGTTATTATTTACTACAACATTATTACTTCCCACTGAAGCATTACTGTTGATAGAAATATTTACTGTTATCGAAGTTGTACTATTAATAGTTGTAGAATTTACAACTATTCCTGAAGCAGAAAATACTACTGTACTATTTGCAATGAATCCAGTTCCATCGAGGGTGACACTGAGAGTTTGTCCCAATGTTGCATTTGCGGGTGAGATAGAATTTAGAGTTGGAGTAGTTGAGTTGTTTGGATTTTGATTTGTCGTAAAATGCCCCCAACTTCCAGTAGCTGTTCCGTTCACATTTTGTGCTACTGCACGAAAAATGTAATTAGTATTTGGCGTAAGTCCTGTCCAGTGGTAAGGCAACATCGTAACTGCGTTGTTACCACTACCAACATTTATCAAACCAAAAGTATTTCCGTTGTTATCTTCAAACCAAGCAGTTGTACTTGCACCATTAGGATTTACTGTTCCATTCAAAATTGCTGAAGTTGTTGTGATACTAGTTGCGGAATTAGTGATTACGGCTGGAGTGATGATTGCGGGAATATCTGGTGTAGCTGCAGCAAAAACATTACTGCCTGAAAACAGTAATAGTCCTGCGAAGATTGTTCCTAATATGGTATTTTTTGTATTTATTTTCATTTTTAATTTGGCTTTTATTTTATAAAGGTTTTTTGCATAAACATATTATGTCTTTGTATTCTATCATATTATAATGCATAAGTCAAGCATGTTATTGACAAATAAATACAATATGTTAAGCTAAAAATGGAAATGCAAATTGAAATAAAGAAATCAAAAATAATCAATAACCAATCCTTTAACCCTTTTCACTATGAAAAAGCTTGCATCGCTTCTGGTGATCATCCTGACCGCCGCATTTTCTGGGGTAAGCGCCCAGACGAATTCTAACAACATGGACTCATTGTTCGTGTTTGCCAGTCCTGGGGTAAACCCCCAGACGGAAGAAATAATAAGTATTACCATGGTCGGAACATTTAGTTCTGATTATGTAAGATCTTGGGTCGTAAGACCTAATTTCACAGATACTATTTTTTCTACACCACGCAGTGTGCCTCCCGATAGTATAAGTGACATTTATACAGGGTTAACATCCAACACTGTTTATTCGTGTGGAGCATACGCAATTTTTTCTGGGCTGAAGAGTTCAGTTAAAGTATTTACTACAGCCCTCTGTTCGTTTACCGCGGGGATTGAACATTCATCCCTTGGTTGTATAGATTCCGTCTACTCTTTACAGGTAGGAACACCGTATACACATCAGTGGAAAATCGGGGCGAATAATATTCCGGGAGCAACACTGCCTTACTATAAGGCAACAATTTCTGGAAATTATTCATGTTCTGTTTCTAATGGGACATGCACGCAAATTTCCAACACTATTTCTGTTACTATTACAGATTTAGTGATTGTTGCTTCATCGCCCATGACTATTTGCAAAGGAGACTCAGTCCAAATTTCAGCAAGTGGAGCTGATGCATATTCATGGAGTCCAATTGTTGGATTGAATAATCCCAACATTGCAAATCCTATGGCTGGACCAGCGGCAACAACAAATTACACTGTAACTGGGTCAACTAATGGCTGCTCTGGTAGCGCGTCTGTAAAAGTTACGGTTGTAGCTTTACCTGTTGTATCAATCATTCCTTCAGCGACTTCTGCCTGCGTAGATGCTGTAAACGATATTACGTTTACATTACAACCTGCCGGTGGAACGTTGTTTGGGGATGGAATATCAGGAAATATTTTCATTCCGTCTCTTGCAGGGGAAGGTTACCATACAATCAACTATGCATTTACAAATGCTAGTGGTTGTTCGGGGAATGCTTCCACGATTATCCGAGTACTAGAGACACCCGTTGTTGATAGTATCAAAAGAAAAGGTAGTCTTGGTACAACCTTAATCGTTTATGGGTCCTTTGCGTACCATATCGATATTAAGGTAGGCACAAAAGTTTATTCAACCGCTACTCAGAATAGTAAACAAGCAATCTTTGATGATGTTTCTATTTCTAGTGGAGACCTTCTGTTGATTAGATCAACTGAAGGAGGATGTTTCTCTGTTTGGGATTTTGGTCTTGGAGTAGAAGAATATCTTACGAAAGATTTAAACCAAAATGCAGATAATCGTATTTTTGATCTCTTGGGGAGGGAAGTGAAAAACCCTCAACCAGGAACACTCTATATTATTAGAGGAGGAAAGAAATTTATTTATAAAAAATAATTTTCTCTGAACATACATACCCAGTGCTTTTAAAAGCACTGGGTATTTTTATTTGCTAATTTTATTTTTTTATTTTAGACTAAAAAAGTCTTGTGTTGAATAGTTGCTCCGACTTAGGTCGGAGAGGAAAGTCCGAACACATAGCTTTGGTGTAAACCAGAGTAAGCGTAGCGGGTAATGCCCGTCGCCCGCAAGGGTAGAGTTGCGAACAGTGACGAACCGATTTAGTTCGGGTGAAACGGCAAAATACTTACGTGTGTGCAAGATCGTGCTCCGATTTAGGTTGGAGAGAATCGCTTGAGCTTGTGAGTAATCATAAGCCTAGATAAATAACTATTACTTTTGTTTATTCAAAAGACACAGAATTCGGCTTATAGGCACAAGATACAAATGAAAAAACCTTTCGCAAGAAAGGTTTTTTCTCTTTTAATTCATAAAAGTGGAAATGGGGCTTGCTTTTTTATTACAAGTATGCTATACTCTATTTGTGAGTGTGAGGTAATACTTACATTTATCGTAAACAACATAAGTGCCGCAAAAAACGCCGAAAGGCGTTTTTTGTTTTGTGTATTAAATTAAAAATATAAAATGTTGTTTTAAAAAGCATTGCGCAGGGCGACGGCCCGAGCATAGCAAATTTTCAGCAGAAAATTATGTGCGGTTTTTAAAATAATATTTTGTATTTTTAATAGTTCTTTTGTAATATTTTACAAAATGAGTTACTCTTAAGAATATGTCTGATAAAGTTTTTAAATTAAAAAGTGAGTACAAGCCAGACGGGGATCAGCCGAAGGCTATTTCAGAATTAGTAAAAGGCTTAGACAAAGGAATGCAAAAGCAGACTTTATTAGGAGCGACGGGTACTGGTAAGACTTTTACCATTGCTAATGTTATAGCCCTACACAACAAACCCACGCTTATCATTGCGCACAATAAAACTCTAGCGGCTCAACTTGCTCAAGAATTTCGAGAGTTTTTTCCTGACGCTGCTGTGCATTATTTTGTTTCTTATTACGACTACTATCAACCAGAAGCTTACATGCCAATCACGGATACTTATATTGAAAAAGATGCCCAAATTAATAAAGAAATAGATCGCTTGCGTCATGCTACTACTCAAGCATTATTGACTCGGAAAGATGTGATCATCGTTGCGTCAGTTTCGTGTATTTATGGACTTGGGAGCCCGGAGGAATACCAACGAGTAAATTTAAAATTAGAATTGGGAGAAAAATTAGAGCGCGTCGCTTTAATGAAAAAATTAATTGAAATTCATTTCGAGCGCACCAATGCAGACATCAATCCAGGCCAATTTCGTTCGATCGGCGCCAAGGTTGAAGTAATGCCAGTATCTGAAACTTTTATTTATCAAATAGAATTTGCAGGTGGTGAAATTTCTCGCATTGCCAAAGTTGATCCAGTTTCTTCTCATATAATTTCAGAAGAGAAAAATATTTTCTTTTTTCCGACAAAGCATTTCATAACCGAAAAGGGAGAATTAGAACGAGCAGCGAAGGATATTAAAAAAGAATTGGCTATGCAACTTAAGAAGTTTGAAAAAGAAGGGAAGTTGTTGGAAGCAGAAAGAATTAAAAGAAGAACTAGCTATGATTTGGCTATGATTCGAGAAATTGGATATTGCAATGGTATTGAAAATTATTCTCGCCACATGTCAGGTAAAAAAGTCGGGGAGCCACCAGAGACTTTACTTTCTTATTTTCCGAAAAAGACACAAGAGTATTCTAGAAGGAATCTTCGCTACGACCAAAAAGAACTTGCCCTTTCAGGACAGAGTGCGAATGACGGAGAGGATACTCTTGGGACTTTTTCTACTGAAGACTCCTCCAAGGATATTCCCGACTTTCTTACCGTGATCGATGAATCGCATGTTACCTTTCCTCAGTTGCGAGGAATGCATGCTGGGGATGCTTCACGCAAAAATACTTTAGTGGAATTTGGTTTTCGTTTACCTTCGGCTAAAGACAATCGGCCTTTAAAAATAAGTGAATTTGAGGAAAGAATTGGACAAGTTATTTATGTTTCTGCTACGCCTGGTAATGATGAGAAAAATACGAGTGAGCAAATTGTGGAGCAAATAATTCGTCCTACTGGTTTAATTGATCCAGAAGTTATCATTAGGCCTGTATCAGCAGCTTCTCCAGAAGAACATGCTCTCCGTCATTCGCACTCTGTCCTGGAAGGGCAAGACCCATCTGTCCGAAGCGAAGATTCCTCCAAGCATATTCTTCCGGAGAAGCACTACCCGGGACAAGTACAAGATTTTATAGCCGAAGCAGAGAAGACAATTAAAAAAGGTTTTCGAGTTTTGGCGACAACTTTAACAAAAAAAATGGCGGAAGATTTATCTTTATATTTAAAAGACAAGGGAATCAAAGCAGAATATTTACATAGTGAAATAAAGACAATTGAAAGAATCCAAATATTAACAGAATTTCGAAGAGGGAAGATGGATGTTTTAGTAGGTGTAAACTTATTACGTGAAGGACTCGATTTACCAGAAGTTGCTTTGATTGGAATTCTCGATGCCGACAAAGAAGGATTTTTGCGAAGTGAGACATCTCTGATTCAGACAATTGGACGAGCTGCTCGAAACGTTGAAGGTAAAGTTATTTTATATGCCGATGTGATGACGGGCTCGATGGAGCGCGCAATTAGTGAGACTGATCGTCGCAGGTCTATTCAGGTTGCTTATAATAAAAAACATAATATTACTCCAAAAACAATTATCAAAAGAATTAAAGATATTACTGAAGAATTGGAAGACAAACACAAAAAGGCCGTAAATGCAGAGCTTGGAGTTGATTTGGAGCTTTTCCGAAAAACAATGGTACGAGAAAAGAAACAAGGAAAAGTAAAAAGTAAGCTCTCAGATACTGAATGGAATAATTTGATTTATGAAAAAATAATCAAAATGAAAGAGAAAGAAATGAGTAAAGTCGTAAAAGAATTAGACTTCGAAACTGCCGCAATTTTGCGGGATGAAATTGTAGTTTTGCGAGATAAATTGAAAAAAGATTAATTTTATTCTACGTAGGTAAAAGTTACACTGCAACAATCTTTTGATGTTTCTTTAATTACAGCTTTCACTTTTTTAAAATTATTTTCTGAAGTTGAGACAGTGATATTTTTGAAACTTTGTGCGATGCTGTTTTCTTTATTTTTCGTTCCATCTTTTGTCTCACTTTCAGTTATGCTGAAAATATTTGATTTTATATTTTCGGACATTTCTCCTAAAGCATTTAGAATTATTTCATCTGGATTGTCTCCATAAGTATTTACGGTATATGTCTTTATTGTACCTCCTTCCGCATTATTCCCATCTTTATTTTTTTTAACTCCAGTCGAAAATTCTGAATAATCAGCGTAATCCTCTTTATTATTTTGTTGATAATTTTCAGTTGCCTGTGCTCCAAAAGTTTCAACGGTTATATCTCCGAGATTAATTGTGTCTGCACCTATTTTTATCTCTCCAGCAAATGGATTTTCACCAGAAGTATTTTTTGTAAAATGATTAGAGGGGTTTTCTTTTGCATTAATTTTAAAATATGAATCATCAACTATAAAAATATTTTTTACTCCCTCTAGCATATTTCCTGTCGTTGTTTTACCTGCGAACCAGTCTTTTGTTGTTTTAGATAAACTGTCCATGGAAATATTTTGTCCTTCTGCGGTAGTGTATTTTCCTAAAGAAAAGACAAGAAGTGGTATTGCGACTTTTGCATAAATACGAGCATTTTTTAATATATCCTTTGTGCTTGCGACAAAAGAGCTAGTTATTTTGGGTTTTTCCAGTGTTTGTTTAAATTTTTCCATATTTCTATTATGTCATTTATTTAAATTAAAGCAATAATTGAAATGGCTCTTTCAAAATATATTTTTTGTGTTACTATATGGATAACTAAATATTGATACACCCCCATAGAACAAGCAGGGGTGTCGTTTAGTTGTATATATTTATGTCAAAAGAACCAATTCAAAAACTTATAGTAAAAGGAGCTCGGACACACAATCTGAAGAATATTAACGTTGAAATGCCACGAAATAAGATGGTGGTTATTACTGGTATGTCAGG
>JBAXFW010000047.1:0-6631 GCA_037139635.1 bacterium
CAAACAATACAGGTTGTAAAGGTACGACAATATCTACAGCGTGGCAGCCAGCTACAGATCACATATATTACAGTTTACCTAATGACACAACTACAATCTCAGCCATGGTTCTAGATGGTACCACTTTCACGGGAACAGGAGGAGCATCTCAAGTACTTAAAGCAAACTCAGGTAAAGTAGATAGTAATGGCTGGATACCCATAGACTTTACATCTCTACCAGGTGGCTCACCAATCTCTGCTCTACCTATCGATCCAGTTAACACCATATCTTCTCTTTCTGCTCCTACTAATACTGATCTTGTCTATCGTTACATCTGTTCTGAGAAAGACCAATCATTTGAAATCGATGCTACCTTAGAAAGTATTGCTTACACTTCCACTGACAACAAGATGTCTAAGGATGGGGGGAATAGTGATTTATATTATGAAGTAGGGACGGGGTTGAGTTTGATATCCGTGGAGCTTGTGCCACCACCAGTGGTTGGGGATAGTTATGGTGGTGGAATTGTTGCATATATTTTACAATCTGGAGATCCAGGATATGTGGTAGGTGTGACGCATGGATTAATTTCGGCAGCTAATGATCAGAGTTCTGGAATATATTGGCATTCCTCTAACTCAGTAACAACAGGAGCAACTGGAATAGCACTAGGTACAGGTAATACAAACACCAATACTATTATTGCTTCATATGGTGCAGAAAATAATGCAGCGAGACTCTGTTATGATTTAGTGCTAAGCAGTTATAGTGATTGGTATTTACCATCAGTTGATGAATTAAATAAATTATTTTTAAATAGATTAATTATTGGAGGCTTTAATACAATTGATCCTTCAATTGGATGGTGGACATCAAAAGAGAATTCACAATTCGGTGCAAATTTTCAGTATTTCCCAAATTCTGCTCAAGGTAATAATAATAAAAATACTCTTTACCATGTGAGATGCACGAGGTCTTTTTAATTTAAAGTTATCCACACAAACTTTAAAAAAGTCCTAGATTATTGTTATAATATAATTGTTGAACTTTATAAGGTCGAACTTAAAAAAGTTTTTATTAGTAACACAGGCACTAGGTAACTACGCCTTAGGCACTAGCAAGAAAATGCTAGAGCCTAGAGCCTAAATTTCCTAAAGCCTATTATAAATTATGAGTAACATTTGGATTACATGGGGTGACGTTTTTAACGCTTCACTTCAAGAATTGTGGTGGGGTTTCGTTCAGTTCGCGCCTAAGCTTATCATCGCTATCGTTTTCTTTATCGTCGGCTGGGTATTGGGTTCACTTGTCGCAAAAGCATTCGAACATGTTTTTGCTGCATTAAAAGTAGACAAATTATTCCAATCAGTACGAGCAGATGAGTTTATGAAAAGAGCTGGAATGAATTTAAATACTGGATATTTCGTCGGACAAGTTATCAAGTGGTTTATTATTATCGTTTTCCTATTGCCTTCACTAAAATTAGTTGGTTTGGACCTAGTAGCAACTTTCTTACAAGAAAGTGTTCTTGGATTCTTGCCACGAGTTGTAGTAGCTGCTCTTATTTTGATCATTGCGACAGTACTAGCTGATGCTCTTTCAAAAGCAATTGTAGCTAGTGCAAAGGCTATGAACCTTCATTCAGCAAACATGCTTGGAACTGTTTCCAAATATGCTGTTTGGGTTTTTGCTTTTATCATCGCATTAGGACAATTGGGAATTGCAGAGACTTATATGAATATTCTTTTTGCGGGAATAATCGGAATGTTGGCTATCGCCGGAGCACTTTCATTTGGCTTGGGTGGCAAAGATGCTGCATCTAGATTTATTTCAAAATTAGGAGAAGATATGTCTCACCGATAATAAATTTTAAAACAAGACTTATTTCAAAAAAAGATGTCCACAGGGCATCTTTTTTGTTTATGGTTTAAATGTGGGGGGGGGTGTATAATGAAAACATTATTAAAATTTAATTATAAATTAATTTATGAAAAAATTTGTTGCATTTTTTATGATTCTCGGTTTCTTGGCTTTTAGTGCTCCACAAGCAAAAGCTGTAACCTTAGAGGATTTGCAGAAACAAATTCAAAGTTTAACTGAACAAGTAAATGCTTTGAAGTCTCAATTAAAAGGACAAGTAGTCGGAGCTCTTGGAGAAGTTGGTGATACAACTAAAATAATTCCAGAAGTAAATCCAACTCCAAAGCCTGATCCAACGCCAACGCCAACACCAAAGCCCGATCCAACACCTACTCCAACTCCTAACCCAACTGTGACTGCGGGTGTTTTAGTTTATACTCCTAATGGAGGCGAATCTTACACTGTCGGCAAGACGGTGAATGTCACTTGGAAAACTGTAGGACTTACTACTACTGACCTTGTCGATATTAAAATGTTTAATAAAGTTGGAACTGCATACTCAAATGCTGTTACTTTGGCAAGTAAAATTACCAATGATGGCAATGAGACAGTTACGATTCCAGCTTCTACTGTTTTAGGTAGCACTTATGTAATTCAAGTTTCTGTATCAGCAAAAAATGTCAGCGATTATAGCAATAGCACATTTTCTATTGTAGCCAATGTTCCACCAATTACTGGTACTTGTATTTCAACCACAGCTCCATCAATAACAGTTCTTTCTCCAAATGGAGGGGAGACATATACAGACGGGCAACAAATTACGGTTAAATGGAAAAGTTGTAATATTCCAGCTAATCATAATGTTGATATAGCATTAGTTTATTTTGCTTCAAATGTCGGAGCGATTCAGTATGCTATAACTACTTCTCAAGTAAATGACGGATTAGAAGTTATTACTTTGCCAACAATTTTATCTTTAAGGCAAGGAACAAATTTTGGTAAAAATTTCAGAGTATTTTTACAATCTCACACCAGTAATCCTTGGGTTTTAGATGGTTTCGATTCTTCCGACAACACATTCACAATAAATCCAGCATCAACGACACCTTCACTTACCCTTCTTTCTCCAAATGGAGGGGAGACATATACTGAAGGTCAACAAATTACAGTTACTTGGAACTCTCAAAATATTCCAGCAACGGCAAATAATATTAATCTTCAGTTAAACTTTACTTTTCCTAATGGTAGTGATGGAGGTCTTAATTATGGGAATAGTCTTAACACTGGATCGAGAGTTTTTACTCTTCCTTCGCCTAATGCCACATCGCTTCCACCAACCCTTATAGATAGAAATACTTTTAAAATAGTAATAGGTTATAACCTAGGAACGCAATCTTTTGTAGATTTTTCCGACAACACATTCACAATAAATCCAGCATCAACGGCACCTTCTATAAAAGTTCTTTCACCAAATGGTGGAGAGACATATACAGCAGGGCAACAAATTACTGTTAAGTGGGAAACTTCAAATATTCCAGCAACTGCAACTATATATCTTTTAATTGATCAAGCTGATACGGCTAATCAAATAGCTGCTAGTACCAATGATGGTATAGAAACATTTATATTGCAGTTTCCTGGCAACAATATATATACTTACGGAAATAATTTTAAAATTATGGCTTGGTATCAAGAAAGCAGTTCATCTCTTGTGACCGATCTTTCCGACAACACATTCACAATAAATCCAGCAACGAATTCAACTTCAAAATCTACTTTGACTCCTAGTACTTCTAAAACCCCGACAATCGCTACTCCTTCAGCTTCTTCAGGTGTAGTTAGTGCTTTGATTTTAAAGAAAGGATTGAAAAGTAGTATGGAAGTTTTGAAAGTACAAGTTTCCTTAAATAATTTAGGATATAATTTAACTGCAGATGGTAACTTTGGTACCAAGACAGAAAACGCAGTTAAGTCTTTTCAAAAGTCTAAGGGGATTAAGGTTGATGGAATTATTACACCTGCAGTTTTGAAATTAATTAATTAGTATTTAATGTTAACTAAAAAGCCTCGCAAGGACTATCCTTGCGAGGCGAAAACTAAAAAATGCCCAGTGGGCATTTTTTAGTTTTTATTAGTTTAAATTATATTCATTATAAGCATCGAGTCCCCAGATATTTGGATAAACAACATAAATTATTTTGCAACTTTTTGGATTTATTCCAGTATAAGCTCCAGTGAGTCCTTGGTATTGACCAACTATATTTCCATCAATATCAAAAGTTGCACCCTCTCCATCATAAGCATTTAGAGATGCACTATAGTATGTTTGCCCATTTTCGTGACATTCCGATATTTGCCCGTTTTTATAAAATTCAAATACATTTTTTAGCCCTATAGAAATGTTGTTCGTTTGATTCCCTGAAGCTGGAGGCATCATCATTACACGTGAACTAACGTTACTATTTCCTGTTCCATTTTCATTGTTATTTGTATTTTGAGCAATTTTTTTACTTAAAGAAGATGGAGTAGGGGAAGCAATAGATTTAGTATTATTTGTATTAATTTGGTTTTGAGAATTTTGATTTATTTGATCTAACCCTTGTATTGTGGCTAAACCTCGAGTATTTTCTCTTGCTTGATTTTTAAAATATATCCCACCACTGCTCAAAATAATGACAAGACAAATAGCCATAGCGTAATAAGCTAAGTGATTTCTTTGAAAAAATGAAACAAAAGAGTAAGGGCTTTTAATTGGTTCTTGTTTTGTATGTGGAGTACTCAAAAGGCTCTCAAGTATTTGAGTTTTTTCCGAAACAGTCATCTTTATATTTTGGATTTCTTCTATCCCAATTTTTTTCTCTTTTTCTTCCATCCCATTAAAATTTTAATTAATAATCATTTTGCTTTTTACTTTTGCCCGTAGAATTTTTAACGGGACAAGTTTTATTTATTGATATTATAACCGGTTATTTTTCTTAATTCTTCTAGGCCTCGATTGATTCGAACAGAGCAAGCATTTTCTGATATTTCTAGTATTTTACCTATTTCTTTTGGTGATAAATCTTCTACAAATCTTAGGTATACAGCATCCTTATAACTTGGAGCAAGTTCACTGATTTTTTCTAAAATAAATCTACCCTCTGCTCCAACCTCTATTTCGGCTATCGTTTTTTTATCCAACAAATCATATGGCTCATCATCTTCTCCCATCATTCCTTCTAGGGAGATACTTTTTTTCTTGCGATACCAGTCGATGATAAGGTGCTTGGCTATTGTAAAAAGAAAAGCTCTTTCATTTAATATTTTTTCTTCTTCTTGCAGACTTTTCCAAAAACGTAAAAAAGTTTCTTGAGTTAAGTCTAAAGCTTGTTCTCTGTTTGATACTCGAATTAAACAGAATCGAAAGATTACATCTGACTCAATTTCATATGTTTTTTTAAATGTTTCAGTAATACTTGTTTTCATATAGTGTGACGATTAGGTTCCACTTTTCTTACTTTTATTCTATAATCTTATCATACAATAAAGTGGGGTAGATAACCACATATGTAAGAAATCTATATTCGCATACGTCTAGCTAATTGTAAGTATTATTAGTTAAATATAAAATATATGAAAAAAATAATGTCATCTTTGTTTTTATTGGGTTTTCTATTGTTTCCAGCGTTTTCTAGGGCTCAAACGATAGTTGCTGATCCATTGCCAAATCAGGACCAATGTGTGAATATTGTGAACAATCTTAGATATCGAGATCGAGATATCTATAAAAATGGCGAAGTTTCAATTTTGCAAGATTTTCTACAAACTCAAAATTATTTAAATAATGAGCCGACTGGATATTTTGGTTTGCTCACTTTTAAAGCCGTAAAGGATTTTCAAAGGTCAAATGGCATTAGTCCTACTGGATATGTGGGAGCGACAACTAGAGCAAAAATTGCAAACATAACTTGCAATGGAGTATCTCAAGAAGAAGTTTGTTGTGAAATTTTTGGTTATGGTGCCTATATGATTAAAACACAGTCAACTTATGAAATGATGCCAAGAAATAAATGTATCCCTGTGACAAACTATGTTGGTGGTGGTAGAAATATTGTCGATAACAATTATTGCAAAATGAACTCTCCAACTCCTGTTACAGTTATTTCTCCTAATGGGGGAGAGATGTTTTATAAAGGTAATTATCAAACAATAAGTTGGAAGGATAATACAACTTATTCTTGCCCCAATATGGCATTGTGCTTACCACCAGCCTTACAGTATGATATTACTTTACTTCACTACACTCCTCCTTGTGTTTCTAACTATTGCCCTTTGGCAGTTATGGCTCCATATACTATCGCCCGCGGAGTATTTGGATCTTCATATAATTGGCAAGTTGGTAGTGTTATGCAAGATGGAAGTATTGTCTCAGATATATCAAGTGGTTTGTATAAAATAAGCATATGCAAATCAGGTACAAGTGAGTGTGACACAAGTGATAGTCCATTTACAATTCAATAGAAATTTTTAAGTTAAAAGCAAAAAAGATGTCCCCAGTTGACATCTTTTTTGCTTTCCTATATACTCATCTAATCGGTATGATAATTATAAAAAACAAGTTAAAGAAGCGGTAATAATAGACGTTTTCTTTTGTCTATTAACCGCCTTAAAGCGGTTTTTTATTTGGTAAGTATTCATGAATCTTTGAAAATTTAAATCTTGTCATGGCTTTCGGGGTCTTTTATATGCCATAGGCAAGAAATTAGTTTTAAGGAATTTTTTATGCTCGAGCGGTCGAGATGATAATTTT
>JBAXFW010000048.1:0-6604 GCA_037139635.1 bacterium
GTATTCATATTGTTTCATATTATACTATATTGATGTTAAAATCAAAGATAATATATTTAGATTATGCTTCAGCCACTCCTATTGATAAGAGGGTAATTGCCACAATGAATGTAATTTTTAAGAAATATTATGCAAATCCGAGTGCAATTCATGAACTTGGGGTTAAAACTAGTAAACTTGTAGAAGATTCTAGGAAAAATATTGCTGATATTTTAGGTGCTCAAAATTCTGAAATTATTTTTACAGGCGGAGCGACCGAAAATAATAATTTGGCAATATTGGGGGTTCTGGAAAAGTCTAAAAATTTTTTTTCAAAACCACATATCGTGACTACAAATATTGAGCACCCGTCTGTGATGGAGGTTTGTAAATATTTAGAAAAAACAAAACAAGCAGAAGTTACTTATGTTTCTGTTGAAGAAGATGGTGTAATTGATCCAAGAAAAATACAAAAAGCACTGAAGCCAAACACAGTGCTGGTTTCAGTTATGTATGCCAATAACGAAATTGGCACCATTCAACCAATAAAAGAAATTGCAAAAGAAATTAGGCACTTTAGAAAAAAACAGGAAAAACAAAAAGATTTTCTCAGGTCCTCGGTCCTCCTCGCTCAAGATGTCTCCTCAGGAGATGAAAGCTCGGCCAGACCATTCAAAAACCTTTTTGTTTTTCCTGTTTTTTATACAGATGCGACACAAGCCATAAATTATTTACCAATTAATGTTTTGAAATTGGGTGTTGATATGTTGTCTTTTAATGGTGATAAAATTTATGGACCCAAAGATGTTGGAGTTTTGTATGTTAAAAAAAATGTTCCCTTGGGTAAAATAATGTTTGGTGGAAACCAAGAGTTTGGAATTAGACCGGGCACAGAAAATACTGCCAGCATTGTGGGGCTTGTAGAAGCATTAAAGATTGCAGAAAAAATAAAAGAAAAAGAATCTGAAAGATTGGTAAAACTTAGAAATTATTTTATTAAAAAAATATTAAGCCAAAATTCTGATATTGAAATAAATGGAGGGATGGAAAAAAGATTACCAAATAATGTAAACATTACGATTCCTAAGTTACCAAGTGATTTAATCGTAATTGAACTTTCAGCCCGGGGAATTTATATTTCTGAAAAAAGTGCTTGTAAGTCGGGAGAGAGGAAGGGGTCATATGTTATAAAAGCAATATGTCCTACTTCAGACGCTTCACAAACAGCGAGCGGATTTGAGAATGGGTCTTTGCGTTTTTCTTTGGGCAGAGAAACATCTAAGGTTGATGTTGATTATACAATTAAATCCTTAAAAGAAATTTTGAAAAAATTAAAAAAGTGGTATGATTAAGAAATGGACGTACAAGAATTAAACAAATCACAATTAATATTATTGGCTATATTACTTAGCTTTATTACTTCGATAGCTACGGGTATCGTTACTGTTACTCTGATGCAGCAGGCTCCAGTATCTATCACAGCCCCAATCAATAGGGTTGTCAGACAGACCGTAGAAAAAATTGTGCAAGTAGAGGGTGGTTCAACTTCTAATACTGTTGTAATTAAGGAAGAAGATCTTGTAGTTGATGCTATTGCAAAAAATGAATCAGCAGTATTTACAATTACGAAAGACGGACAAGATGAAAATGGAAAAACGATTGAACTTTCGGCAGGCAGAGGTTTTGTTGTTTCAAATGATGGCATTGTTGTTGCTGACGCAGGACTGGTTTCAGATAAAGAAAATTATTATGTGAAGAATACAAGTGGTAAATTTAAGGCTGAATTTATCTCTACAGATAAAAAAGGATTTTCTTTCTTAAAAATTGGGGCAGCGCTTGATGAAAAAAATAAATTGGCTTTCACCTTGCCTGTGTTTGGAGATTTAAGTAAAATGAAAACAGGACAGAAGATTTTGGTAGTAGGGGCTAGTATCTCTTCTTTCATTTATGATGGAAATCCTAGTTTGTCATTAAATGTTACAAAATCAAATACGGGAGGGCTTATTTCAGACTTGGACGGGAATGTTTTGGGTATTTCTTTGAATGATGATTCTGGTTCTTTTGTTTCAATTGGGGATATCGCTAATGCTTTAAATCCTAAAGCTGGTGCCTCAAAAACTTAATCTATTCTTCATTTAACTTGTTTTACTATATTTTATAAACTTATTTTATAAACTTTAATTTTTATATATGCCACCTTTAAATAAATTTACAACTAAAGCCAAAGATGCAATAAAGAAAGCTCACGAGCTAGCAATCGAGCGTGGACAAAATCATGTATCAGCTCTTCATCTTCTCGCAGCATTACTTTTACAAGATGAAAGTATGGTTAATTCTATTTTAGATAAATTGGAAGTTGATACAATGTTATTAACAGATTCTATTTTGGAATCAATTGAAATGCCGGAATCAAATAGTACAATTTCTCCTGCTTATCAAATATATTTGAATGCAGATTTTGCTCAAGTGATTGAACATTCAGTAAAGTTAGCAGAATACTTAAAAGATGATTTTGTTTCAACGGAACATTTATTTATTGCTATGCTTGAAATTCCTGGAGAGACACATGAAGTTCTTGCTCGGCATAGAATAGGGAAAGATGCAGTGTTAAAGGTTCTGGAAGAATTAAGAAGTCAAAATATTACTGACGTTAGTGAACCAAAAAAATTCAAATTAATTTTAAAATATACTCATAATCTTACTAAGCTTGCGAAAGAAGATAAATTGGACCCCGTTATTGGGCGTGATAATGAAATAACTAGAATTATGCAAATTCTTTCTCGCCGAACAAAAAATAATCCAATTTTAATTGGGGAAGCGGGTACTGGAAAAACAGCGGTCGTGGAAGGCTTGGCTCAGAGAATTGCTAAAAACAATGTTCCAGAATCCCTAAAAGATAAAGAACTCGTCTCACTTGATTTGGGCTCTTTAATTGCTGGAACAAAATATCGGGGAGAATTTGAAGAAAGATTGAAAGGCATTATGAAAGAGATTGAAAGAGCAGATGATAAAATAATTCTTTTTATTGATGAAATTCATACTATCGTTGGTGCAGGTGGTGGAGAGGGTACGATGGATGCTTCAAATATGTTGAAGCCTGCACTTTCTCGCGGTGAATTGCGAGCTATTGGTGCGACGACACTTAAGGAATATCAAAAATATATAGAAAAAGATCCTGCGCTTGCTAGACGTTTTCAACCAGTATATATTGATGAACCTTCAGTAGAAGATGCTATAACTATATTGCGAGGATTGAAAGAAAAATATGAATTATTTCATGGAGTACGTATTACCGATGATGCAATTATTTCTGCGGTTAATCTTTCTACTCGTTATATTACAAATAGATTTCTTCCTGATAAAGCAGTTGATTTAATTGATGAAGCTTCATCGTCTCTTAAAATTATGCTTGAAAATAAACCACCAATTCTTGAAGAGGCACATAGAAAAACTATGCGACTTGAAATTGAAAAAGAGGCATTGAAAAATGAAATTGAAAATGGGAATGGTGATGATAAAAATATTAAGAGTAGAGTTAAAGAAATTGATAAAGAGATAGGTAATTTACAAGAAAAAACAAAAGAACTAGAACTGAAATGGCAAAATGAAAAAGGTATAGTTGTCGAGATTCGTTCAATTAAAAAAGAACTAGAGGCTTTGCGCATCGAAGCAGAGAATGCTGAAATGCACGCAGATCTTACTAAGGCAGCAGAGATTCGTTATGGGAAAATTCCATTACTTAAAAAAGAATTAGAAACAAAATTGCTTCGTTTACAAAAATTGCAAAAATCTCGTAGAATTTTGAAAGAAGAAATTACAGCAGAAGATATTGCAAGTGTAGTTGCTCGCTGGACGGGAATTCCACTCGTAAAAATGCTTGAAGAAGAAAGAGCAAAATTAGAGAAAATGGAAAATGAATTGCGAAATAGGGTAATTGGTCAAGATGAAGCTATCAAAAAGGTAGCAGATGTCATTAGACGCTCACGTGCTGGTATCTCTGATCCCAATCGACCAATTGGCTCGTTTATTTTCTTGGGCCCATCTGGAGTGGGTAAAACAGAACTTACAAAAGCTTTGGCGCAATTTATGTTCAACGATGACAGAGCGCTTATCCGAGTAGACATGTCTGAGTATATGGAGAAACATTCTGTTTCGAAATTAATTGGCTCACCTCCAGGATATGTCGGTTATGATGAATCGGGACAATTAACTGAAGCTGTTCGACACAGACCTTATGCTGTAGTTCTTTTTGATGAAATTGAAAAAGCTCATCCTGATATTTTCAATATGCTTCTGCAGGTAATTGATGAAGGAAGACTTACCGATGGAAAAGGTAGGGCAGTTAATTTTAAAAATACAATAATAATTTTAACTTCCAACATTGGGTCTCAGTTTGTTGAGAAAATGGAATCTATCGGATTTTCGAATAATTCAGATCGTCAAGATTACAGCGCCATGAAAGATAAAGTTTTGGAATCACTAAAAGATAATTTTCGTCCAGAGTTTTTAAATCGTCTTGATGAAATTGTTGTTTTTGATGTACTTCCACCTGAAGCGATTTTGAAAATTGTTGATTTGAGAATTGAAGTTGTGCGAGAAAGATTATTGGCAAAAGATATTGGATTAAAAATTTCAAATGAGGCACTTTCTCTTCTCGCCAAAGAGGGGTACAATCCACACTACGGCGCAAGACCACTGAACCGTTTAATTCAGAATAAAATATTAAATCCCGTTGCTTCTTACATGATTTCAAATGGAGTTAAAAAGGGTGACACTATTTCAGTTACAGTAAAGAATAATGAAATCCATATCGAAACTCAAAGGGGGCACATTAAAGTACCAACGAGTAAAAATAAGACAAATATTTCTGTTCGAACTAAGGTTACAACTAAAGGATAATTCATATTTAATTCTATAAAAAAGATGCAAAAAAAGTTATTTTGTGCTATTTTATAGCCATGCGTCGGTGGTAGAGTGGTCAATTACAACAGACTGTAAATCTGTCGCCTTCGGGCTACGTAGGTTCAAATCCTACCCGACGCACAAATAAAAAAATCCCCAACGGGGATTTTTTTTGTGAGTTCTTATTTCTTTTTTGAAGTTTTAGTTTTTTTGCTATTTGCTTCTTTTTTGATTGCTTTCCAGTGTTTTTTAATTTCTGCTACAGTTTTTGTAAGTTCTTCTTGATCAACGTTTTTTAATTTAGCATATTTTGCTTGAACGTTGTCTATAATTTCATGATAAACAGGCTCGGTGATTTCTTTGGCATTTTCGAACTTTTCAATTATTTCTCCTTTCATTTTTACTGCCCAACCACGAATTACTTTTCGATTCTTTTTACCTTCTGGTCCAAAGAGCACAAATGCTGCGGCACTCAATGCGGCGACTCCTGCTCCTATGCCTAAGATTGCTTTTGTTTCTAATCCTTTACCTCCATTTTTTTTAACCATATTTTTATATTCACTCAATATTATGTTGAGTATTTAATGCTTATAAATTAATAATATACTATTTGTTATGTTCTTTTTTATTTTCTTTCTCTTTACCAAAGATAAAAGTAAAAATTTTACTTTTTCTTATATGTCTTCCCATTTCTCTCAATTCGTCATCTGCATCATTAGCATATGCTTTAAATATATTTGATATTTTATAAAAATTTCTTAATATTTTTATAAAATAAAAAAGAGCGACCAATAGAAATAGGGTAGAAATAACTACTGAAATAGAAGTTATAAAAAAGAATATATCCGACTTTAAAATTGATTCCATAAATATATTTTATCACTAAATAAAAAATACCCCTAATTGTGTTATTTGTTAAAATCAAGTATAATAGATATTGCATTATTAATAACTTATATAAACAATTTTATGGCAAAAAGAGGAACAACCTTAAGTATTAAGGAAAGATCAAGGCATTCTCATAAGACAAAAAAGAGACTTGAAATCAAAAGTGTTATGCTTGCAAATAAGCACGGAGGAAAAAAATCAAGATAATTTTTAAAAATACCAAGTAGAACTTGGTATTTTTTTTGGTTTTATTAAAAATAAAAGTTATAATAGGCTTTATGAATCCCGTTAGAAATTCGTAAAACGGGCATCAGTAATAAAATTATAATTAAAATTTCTAACGGGATGAATTGGTTAAAACATATCTTAATAAAAAATAAAAAAAGTGATGAGTCGATGGATTTTATTAAAAAAAATCTTTTTGATAAATTGCATAAATTTGCTAAAAATGATCCAGTATTTGCTTTTGGGGAAATTGCATCAGGTGAAAGCGGTCTTTCAGATATTGAGGCAAAAAGAAGATTAAAAATTTATGGCTACAATGATATTGCGGAAGAAAAAAAGACAAACCATTTTTTGAAGTTAATTGGTATCTTGAAAAGCCCCTTAAATTTATTATTACTAGCTCTTGCAATAGTCTCACTGTTGGTAAATGATATTAAAGCTGCAAGTGTTATTGCTCTGATGGTTTCTCTCAGTGTGATTTTGAATTTTTACCAAGAAACTAAAGCTGCTGTTGCGGCTGACAAGTTAAAAGCTATAATTCACACTAAGGCTACTGTCATTAGAAATAATATTAAAAAAGAAATTTTATTACGAGAAGTGGTACCTGGGG
>JBAXFW010000049.1:0-6457 GCA_037139635.1 bacterium
GTCTTGTTTTTTTGCAAATTAAAAAAGGAGCGATATATTTAAAAAGAAGTGAAAATAATACTTTAGAAAAACAAATAATTTTTGCAGATAGAGGAATTATTTATGATCGAAATAAAGTAGAAATTGCTTGGAATAAAAAAGGAGGTGACTCGGGTGAAGTAGTAAATGATAATACTCAATTTGCTATTAGAACATATAAAACTCCAGGTTTTTCGCATTTACTAGGTTATGTAAATTATCCTCAAAAAGATAGCTCGGGTAATTTTTGGCAATCAAATTTTATAGGGAAAGATGGCCTAGAAAAAATGTATGATGAAAAGATTCAAGGTGTAAATGGTTCCAAAATTATTGAAACAGACGTAGGAAAAAAAGTATATTCTGAAAATATCGTAAATGCTCCAGTTCATGGAGCAGAACTTGTAACTACTGTTGATTCAAAAATTCAAAGTGAATTATTTTCATTAATTAAAAATCTTTCTGAAGCACATTCTTTCTCTGGTGGTGCCGGAGTAATTTTAAATATCCAAAATGGAGAAATTTTAGCATCTACTAGTTACCCTGAATACAATGGGGAAATTCTTTCAATAGGAAAAGATGGTCCAACGATAAAAAATTATTTTACTGATTCTCGAAAAGTTTTTATGGATAGAACTATTTCTGGTCTTTATACACCTGGCTCTGTAGTTAAGCCATTTTTTGCTATTGGTGCATTAAATGAAGGAATTATTAGTCCTGATAAAAAAATATTATCTACAGGATCAATATCTATCCCAAACCCATATTCTCCTGGCCAAAAAACTGTTTTTAAAGACTGGAAAGCAAATGGTTGGACAGATATGGGAGAGGCTATCGCAGTATCTTCTGACGTATATTTTTATACAATTGGTGGGGGTTTCGATGGGCAAAGGGGGCTTGGAATTAGTAATTTAGAAAAATATGCACGACTGTTCGGTATTGGTCAGAAAACTGGTGTTGACCTACCCGATGAAAAAGGAGGTACGATACCAAGCCCAGAATGGAAATTAAAAAATTTCAAAGGAGATATTTGGCGCATTGGAGATACTTATCACACTGCCATTGGGCAATATGGTTTTCAAGTTACACCACTTGAAATGGTTCGAGCGACAGCAGTAATAGCAAATGAGGGAAAGCTCGTTTTGCCACACTATCTTCTAGGTGACGTCACTAAGGAAAATAATATTACTTTAGTTGATATAAAAAAAGAGGATTTTAATGTTGTACAAAATGGAATGAGAGAAGCAGTAACTTTTGGCACAGCAGTATCGCTAAATGTACCTTATGTAAAAGTTGCTGCTAAAACCGGTACAGCACAACTTGGAGTCGCAAAGAACAAAGTAAACTCTTGGGTTATTGGATTTTTTCCATATGATAATCCTAAATACGCATTTACTATAATGATGGAAGCAGGACCTTCTACAAACGGCGTTGGAGCATCGTCAATAATGCGAGGACTTTTAGATTGGATGTCAGTTAATACTCCTGAATATTTTAAATAAAAAACCTGTTTTGTTAAACAGGTTTTATTTTTTTTGAATAAATTTTTGCACCTTTTTTGAGGCACATATTTTTTGATACATTTCATTCCAGCAATAATCTTTAAACTCTTGCATAGAATTGAAATTTTTTGGACTAACTGATGGTAGGTAATGTATATCAACTACACACGGCCGAATACCCCACCAGTCATCTCCTTTACCTCGCCAAATAACTGGAAAATCTAGTACAATTGGTTGAATGGATATACCAGTATTCCACGATACAACAAAAGCTCCGTCTGCGAAACTACGCAAAAGAATACCATTTTTTATGTCTTCTTTAGGAGTTCGACCTCTTTCTGGGAAAATTATTACATTATTACCATCATTAACTGATTTGATTATTGACCGCAAAACACTACTTCTAGACGCGCCATCTTCTCGGTCTATCGTAATGGCATAATCTTCAATAATTTTTCCTAGAAAAAATGAAACTAACTTATCTTCTAGTGTTTTCTTATTTCTCTTTAGATTAATTCCGGCTACAACATTCCATCTAGCTGCCCGAACAGAAAGTGCACACAAAAAATAATCAAAGAGGGAAGTATGGTTCAGGACTTTTAGTAATGCTGAGTCATCCTTTTCACCGTGGTATTTAATCCAGACTCCGAGCAAAACAGTTACTACGGAATTTACTATGTGAAAAAAATAATATGGCCGTTTTTTACTAAAACGTAAGACGAAAAATGTTATTACTAAAAGTATCAGCAGTGGAATGGCTGAGACTAAGGCAATAAGAATTGTAGCTAATCCGTCAAAAGGATTTGCTTTTGATATTTTAAAGTATTTGAAAGTCCTACGAGCCGCAGGCACTACAATACCTAAAAATATCAAGAAGAACGTAAGCGATGAAAAAACAATTACCCAGGTTGCATGCATGGAGTATCCATGAGGGTAAAATATTTTCCCAATGAGCAATGATGTTCCAATAACTAAAGCACTTATGAAACATATGCCTGAAAAAATCAATGTAAACGATAGTCTTAGATTTTTTAACATAATTATTTATTTTTTTTAAGAATTTTCTTCATTAACATTACATCAAAAAGTTAATTCTGTCAAAAATAATTGTTTGTACTTTTTTGACAAAAAGAGCTATAATAAAACTCATGAGTAAAGAAAAAATGTTTTTAACAATCGGTGTATGGGTAATAATATTACCATATTTAGGTTTCCCATCTTTATTAAAAAATATATTATTCGCAATAACTGGATTAATAATTATGTATATGAGCTATGGCTTATATCTAGTTTCAAAAAAAGCAGAAATAAAAGAAAAGTCCTTTGATAACTTTTCAGAAAATAAAGATTTTACTAAGGTTGAATAAAAAATAATTTATAATGATAAAACATTTAAAAACAAAATCAACACTTGCAACTTTTTTATTAGTTTTCGTTTTTTTCTTATTAGGAATATATTTAGGTTCTTATAATAAATCTGAAATTAGTAAAGTACTTTCAGTCTCCAACAAGGAACAACCTGCCGAGATCACAGCAGATTTTTCAACCTTCTGGAAAGCATGGAATACTATTGATGAAAAATCTCCAGACGCGAGTAAGGTAAGTGACCAACAGCGTATTTATGGTGCTATATCAGGCCTTGTAGGGTCACTCAATGACCCATATAGTGTATTCTTCAACCCTGAAGAAACTAAGTCTTTCGAAGAAGATATTGCTGGCTCTTTCTCTGGAATTGGAGTTGAGGTTGGAATAAAAAATAAAATACTTACAGTTATTGCACCACTTAAGGATACGCCAGGATTTAAAGCAGGGCTAAAGTCTGGAGATAAAATTCTTAAAATTGATAAAACTATTACTAGTGACTTAACTATTGAAGAGGCTGTGAAATTAATTCACGGTGAAAAAGGAACGACAGTAACTTTAACAATTTTCCGCGATGGCGAAAAAGATTCTCGAGAAGTAAAAATTGTTCGAGATATCATAAATGTCCCAATCGTAGAAACAAAACTAAGACCAGATGGTGTCTTCGTTATTACTTTAAATAGTTTTTCTGCAAACTCTGCTCAATTGTTTAAAAATGCTTTACAAGAATTCTCTGACGCTAAAACTGACAAATTAGTTCTTGACCTAAGAGGTAATCCCGGAGGATATTTAGATTCTGCTGTTTCAATGGCAAGTTGGTTTTTACCAAGCGGAAAACCCATTGTAACGGAAGATTATAGTAGTGACAAGAAACCAAAAATATATCGCAGTGAGGGTTATAATATTTTCAGTAAAGACTTAAAATTTGTTATTTTAATTGATAAAGGCTCAGCTTCAGCTTCAGAAATTCTGGCTGGCGCAATGCAGGATTATGGTATTGCAAAATTAGTCGGGGAACAAAGCTATGGCAAAGGATCAGTACAAGAAGTAATAAATATTACTCCTGATACAATTTTGAAAATCACTATTGCAAAATGGCTTACTCCAAAAGGTACTTCAATCTCCTTAAAAGGACTTACTCCAGACTATAAAGTAGAACTTACTCAAAAAGATTATGATGCAAAAATTGATCCTCAGATGAATAAAGCAGTAGAATTATTAACTAATTGGAAATAATATATGAAAGTAATTTTTTTAAAAGACGTACCAAGAGTTGGTAAAAGAAATGATGTTAAAGAAATCAGTGACGGCTATGCTGTAAATTTTTTATTTCCAAGAAAGTTGGCAGTAATGGCAACGCCTCAAAATCTCTCTGTACTTGAAAGAAGTCAAAAAGAAGTCACAATAAAGAGGGAAGTACAGGAAGGTTTATTATTGAAAAATTTAGAAGAAATTAAAGGTATAGTCTTAACTATAAAAAGTAAATCAAATGAAAAAGGAAGCTTATTTCAAGCTATTCATAAAAAAGAATTAGTCGATGCAATACAAAAAGAAAAACATGTTGAAATCGATGAAGACTTTATTGTCTTAGAAAAACCAGTGAAGGAAATAGGAGAGTTTGAAATTCCTGTTTTGATCAAAGGAAAAAAATCTTTCTTTAAGCTAAAAGTTGAAAAGGCATAACATATAGGACCATCCTATTTTTTAAATTTAAAAGTTATTCACAACTGTTCTATCTACTTTAGTTGACTAAAGTACTTTAGTTTGTTAAAGTGGAGACATATGGATATAAATTGGGAGAAAAATGAAAACAGGGAACTCGTAAAAGCTATTTTGTCATTACAAAACACAGATGAAGCTGAACGATTCTTGCGAGATATAATGACCAAACAGGAAATTGACGAGTTTTCTAAAAGATTTTTGGCTGCTCAAATGCTTTCTAAAAATACTCAATATACTGCGATTATAGAGAAAACTGGCTTAAGTTCTACTACCATAGCTCGTATTTCAAAATGGCTCAAAGGTCCACTTGGTGGCTATCGTTTAGTTATAAATAATTTACATCACAACCATTCTCAGCATTCCGCTCCGAAAGGGTTGTTTTTAAATTCATAAATAAATTTTAAAAAATTATTTTGAAAATAACCCCTTCTTAGCGGAAGGGGTTTTGATTTGTAAACCTGAAGTTTAACTTCTTAAAACATACATCAAAAAAAATTTGTTCATTAAAAACTTAATAAAATGAAAAAAAAATCAAAGAAACAAAAAATCTTGCAAAAAGATAATTGTACAAATTGTGGAGGCAGATGCATTCATTCAACTGATATCCATCCCTCCATGCTTAAATGCGAAAAATGTGGACAATTAAATGTCAATCCAAATTATGATTATTCATTTATTGGTGGCTAAAAATAGTCTTGTTGAATACATGTAAATAAATAGTAATAAATTTAAACTACAAGAAAATGGAGCAAGAAAGAAGAAAAATGGAAACATATATGCCTGTTTCTATTAAAGAGTGTCCTGTGTTGAAAGGCAGGTATCATTCAATTATTTACTTAGAATTAGAACCCTCTATTTACAAAAATGGAATATGTCCAGAACCATACTGTAAGTATTGTTTTAAAACTTTAGAACAAATATATATGGAATGGGATGAATATTTAAGAGACATTCGTATCTGTTTCCCAGATAGAATAGGTGGGAATACTAGTGCACGTTAAAAAAAGGGCGGGAGAAACAAATCTCCAGCCCTTTTTTATTTGCGAATTTTATTTTTTAGATTACGTTTACTGTTTTCTTCACCATTGTCTTTCCGTTGAAAGAAGTTTTTCTTCTAGTTCCAAACTTTACAGTTCCTGGTTTTAATGCAAAAAGGGTATGATCTTTACCAATACTGACATTTGTCCCAGCCATAATAACTGTTCCTCTTTGTCTAATGATTATTGATCCGGCCTGTGCCTTCTGTCCATCATAAAGCTTAGTACCTAAGTATTGTGGGTTTGAGTCTCTTAAATTTTTGGCGGTTCCGCCGGCTTTTCTATGTGCCATATTGTTTTCTTTTTATTTATTGTTAAAATTAATCTATAAATTAATGTATTAGGATTATAAACAATTATATGCAAAAAATCAAGCTTTTTATTGAAAGTGAGAGAGGGAAAGATATATTAATAATACTTATAGTAATTTTAGTAGGTATTTGTTCATTCTTTTTAGGTAGATTATCTAATCAATCAAGTAATGATGGCCTTAAAATCGAATTTACAGGCCAGGAAGCAGCTGCAGTAGGCTCAATTACTACCAAAGAACCTAAATTAATAGCAAATCCTAGCATTTCAGCTAAAATTAACAATAATACCCAGGGGAGCTATTTTGCCTCAAAAAGAGGAAAAAAATATTATTCAAACGGATGTTCTGCTGGAAAATCTATCAAGCAAGAAAATAGAATATATTTTAATTCTACAACTGAAGCAGAAAATGCTGGTTTCACTTTTTCTAGTTCTTGTCAGTAAATACGTAAGGGAAGTGGCTTTTTTCCATATTATCTTTATTTGATAGTATGTCGCACAATATACCTT
>JBAXFW010000050.1:0-6141 GCA_037139635.1 bacterium
TATTAAACTCATTGAAAAAGAAATAGGCATGCTTATTCCTTAGCAATAAGGGAGCATAAACGAAACTCTTATTTCTGGCTCGCAAAAAACTCAAAAAAATCTTTTTTAAAACTTAAAGTAAAAAGCTATGAAAAAAAATCTTTTTCTCTTTTTCCTTTTGGTTGGAATGATGGCTATACCGCAAAAAAATAAGGGTAGCACTATCAACACAATCAACGCATAAAGATTACCGGCGGTAATATTAAACAAAGAAGGGTTCCGAATGGGACCCTTCACTTTTTTATATAACATTAAAAATACTAAATACTCTTTAGTATTTTTTTATTTTCTTTTTTTAAACATTGCCCAAAAGATTGGAATAAATGAAGCCAAAAAAGAACGAATTAAACTTTACAAAATTATTTATTTTTGCCCAAAAATATTAATTTTAAAGGTTACCCTTGCAAATCTTTGTCTAATCTTTTGGCCTCAGCCCAGGCGAGCTCGTAGATTTTTTTCATGGCGTCTGCAATTTCAGCTGACTCAATAATAATTCCCAATTTTTCTCGCCATGAAGCTATCATTACTTTGTTATCGTAAATGTTTATCTCGGGTGAAAAATAATATTTATCTCCTGGAACAAAAGCTATTTCTCTTTTTTCTTCTTTATCGTGCGCTTTTCTCTCAACACCTATTTCAGTCAGAGGAGCGATAGCCCGAATTGCGATTCCTGCTTTGGCTCTTCTGTGATAATAATCTGGAAAATACCCCGGCAATCCTGCATGCATATCATCAGGTGTAGCATAAGCTCTTATCGGTTCATGCGAAGTCAAAGTATCTTCATAAACTTTTTCCATTCCCTCTCTACCTTCATAAAAAAATACTTTTGGTCTGTCTGAAACATTGTGAATCGATTTTAATTCAGGAATTATTTTCCGTGCTTCTTTTATAAATTTTTCATCATTTTTTATTTTCTCAAGAAGTAATTTTTCAATCTGATCCGGAGACTCTGCGATGTATTCTTGCTTTGGTTCTTTACCAGACACTTTCACTAAGCCTTTTCCTTCAAGAGAGGCAAGCACATGGTACCCAGTGGGGCGATTTATACTAGCCTTTCTCGATATCTCTGTAACAGTACCTTTCCCGAGTTCTAATAAAGCCAAATACACAACAACTTCTTTCTCCGAAAAACCAATAAATTCTAAACTTTTTTGTAAATCAAGATTTATATTTTCCATATATTAAGTATATATTAAAGCACCATATTTTGTCAATGCCTGCGAACAAAATATCCATGCTCACAATTTATCCATACAATATATACCTATTTTTAACAAATATTTGCTCGTACTACTTGACAAATGTATTTCAATTTGCTATGCTGTACTTAGACACCTGGTCTTTTAAATAGATTTGATTGATTGCGTGGGGCTATTCTAGAAGCCCCAATTAACCAATTAAATCAAAATGAAAAAATTTATATTAGATACATTAATGGGAGTTATATTTTGGTTTATTGTAATGATGCTAGTCGAAACAATTTTCTTAAATATGACAATTGAGCAATCATTTATTACTAGATGTGGGGCAATTTTAATTAACTCGCTTACTTCTGGAATAAATGCCATGTTTATGGATTGGTTTAGAAAAAAAATAAATCCAAAACAAAAAAATAATTCCTTAAAATATTTAACCGATACAGTTGGAACAATTATTTTTCAACTACCAGTTTACATTATCATTTTAACTACTTCACACACAGTACAATTTATTTTAAATGGAAACTGGGCAGTAGATAAATATTTTATTGAAATAGTAAATGCACTCACCTACTTACCGATTGTTTTCTTATGCGTAGGTGGAATATATGGAATTTTATTAGACAAAACAAGAAAATTAATTAACAAAAGTTAGTTTTTTGATCAGAGAAAGCATTGTCACAAACTTTCCTTTCTCTGTTTTATAAAATTAATAAGTATTATAATTAATAAATAAAAATTATGAATAAAATTTGTAAAACATGTAATAAAGAATTTGAAATACGAGATGAAGATCTAATTTTTTATGAACAAGTAAAAACTGTGCCACCAGTAGATTGCCCTGATTGTCGCATGGCTCGTCGCCTTGTTTTTCGAAATGAAAGAACTCTATATAAAAGGTCTTGTGATTTATGTAAAAAAGATATGATTACTGTTTACTCGCCTGAATCTAATTTTCAAGTTTATTGTCACGATTGCTGGTGGTGCGACAAATGGGATCCAAAAGATTACGCAATGGATTATGATTTGAGTAAACCTTTTTTTGAACAATTTAAAGAACTACAAAAAAAAGTACCCCGTCTTGGAATGATGGTTTTAAATAATGTACGAAGTGATTATACAAATGGCTCTGCTGAAAATAAAGATTGCTATTTAGTTTTTGCGACAGATTATTGTGAAGATTGCATGTATGGAAGACTAATTCAAAGAAGTAAATTCTGTGTCGATTGTGCTTTTATGCACGAATCAGAGCTTTGCTATGAATGCATAGACTCTAGAAATTGTTTCAAATGTATGTTTTCTGAACAATGCCAAACCTCAAGTGATTTAATGTTTTGTTATAATATGCGTGATTCAAGCAATTGTATTTTCTGTACCAATGGCAGACATTTAACAAATGCAATTTTAAATGTAAAGTATGAAAAAGAAGAATTCGAAAAGAAAAAAGCTGAAATTCTGTCGAGTTATGAAAACATAGAGAAAGCAAAAAAGGAATTTACAGAATTGAAAAAGAAAACAATTATGAAATTTGCCACACAAACAAAATGCAACAATATCACTGGTGATTATTTGCACAATTGTCATCAAGGGGTAATGCTCTACGACACTTACGATTCAAAAAATTGCTCCTACATGACTGATACGGAAAATCCAATGGACAGCCAGGATTGTAATAATTTTTATTACAAATCGGAGTTTTGTTATAACGTGATGGGCTCTATGCAAATGAGTAAAGTTAAAAATTGTGCATTCGGATTTTACTCTAATGAAACAGAATATTGTGAAAATTGTTACAACCTCACAAGTGCTTTTGGATGTGACGCTATACGTAAAGGTGAATATATGATTTTAAATAAAACTTATAGTAAAGAAAAATATTATGAGTTAAAAGAAAAAATTATTACCGAATTAAAAAATGACAAAACGTATGGACAATTCTTCCCCGCTTCCCTTGCGCCATTTGCATACAACGAGACATTGGCTCACGACTTTTTCCCATTAACAAAAGACGAAGCAATAAAAAGAGATTTTCGTTGGGAAGACAAAACTACTGGTACCTACGGAAAAGAAACAATTAAAAAAGGAGAAATTCCAAGTTCTATTGAAAATGTGGATGAAAAAATATTAAATGAAATTTTAATATGCGAAGAATGTAATAAAAATTTCCGTATCACTCAAGCAGAACTTTCTTTTTATAAAAGAATGAATTTACCACTACCTCACAAAGACTTTGAATGCCGCCACAAAGAAAGAATGTCCAAAAGAAATCCTCGCAAGCTCTGGCACCGAAAATGCATGAAGGACGGTTGCCAAAATGAATTCGAAACATCCTATGCCCCAGGACGTCCTGAGATAGTGTTTTGTGAGCGATGTTATCAAAATGAAGTATATTAAGTGTATTGCTTGCCCGTCCGTAGCTTTAGCGAAGGAGGGTGAAACTTGCTACCAACAAGAAATCTACTAATTATTAAAAATACAAGGGTTACCCTTGTATTTTTAATATCATTTTATAAAGAAGTACTAGGTTCTTTCTGCTTTTTAAACATTGCCCAAAAGATTGGAATAAATGTTGCAAGAAAACAACAAAGGATTACTGGCATTACATATTGATGAATCATTGGTAGCTGACTACCAAAAAAATATCCGACAGAGATTACAATTGTTGGCCAAAGAATTGCTCCCAAAATATTAAATTTCAAAAATGTCCCTAATTCCATTTCCCCTACTCCTGCAAGTATCGGCACAAAAGTTCTCACTACGGGAACAAAGCGACACAGGGTCACTGCCCACTTGCCATATTTTTCATAAAAAACTTTTGTCTTTTCTAAATTTCTTGGGTCAAAAAGAAATGATCCTTTTTTAAAAAAAATACTAGGTCCTACTCTCTTGCCAAAGAGATATCCCACCAAACCACCAAAAAAAGTAGCTAAAATAAGAATCGGCCAAGCAATAGAAATATTCAATATGCCAGCTGAAGCCAAAAATCCAACGGTAAAAATCAAAGTATCTCCCGGTAAGAAAAAAGCAAAGAAAAAACCTGACTCTAAAAAGATGACGGAAAAAATTCCAATATAACCAAAACTATTTATCAAAAATTCAGGATTTAAAAAATTGTGCATTTATTTTATACTCCGTGTTTTTTGTGCAATTTATTAATTTCTTCTTCTTCCATTTCTTCTTTTTTTTCTTTTCCCCTATCTCCAAGTGCTTTCAATGCTCCATCAGGTAATAAATCTAATGACTTAACTAATTCACTCAGATGTTCTTCTGTATTTTTATTTGGATCATCTATCACTTCTTCAAGAAGTGCATTTAATATCCATCCCATTCTAGGCCCTGGCTTGATGTCACAATTTTTCATCAAAAATTCTCCATCAATTTTTAGCTGGCCGACAGAAATAGGATCATGAAGAGCTTCTTCTATCATAGCAAAATATTTTCTCAAACGATATGGCGCTTCTTTTTTCTTCATGCCTACCCTGTCGCATTCTCGCACATTCATCAAAAGCCAAATATTTTCCTTACCAACTTTTGTAATAATTCTTCGTACAGCAGAAAGTGTTATCAATTCTGTATCAGAAAAAAACATATGATTGCGCACAAGCTTATCGACAAGTTCAATTTCTTTTTTAGAAAATTTTAATCTTTCCAAAATTGTTTTCGTCATCCTCGCACCTATAACTTCGTGACCATAAAAAGTGTATTTCTTTTTTGATTTTGAGTTAGCTGGCACAGAAAGATTCTGATGGCGGAAGGTTCCGGCCGAAGGTTGGAGTAAGGCCAAAGAATCATTCTGTGCCAGCGAAGCATGTGTAGTTAATCTTCTAGATTTTGGTTTTCCTATGTCATGAAAAAGAGCAGACAGCCTCACTTCAATTGGCCAGTTTTTTTCTGCAGCATGTTGTAGCGCATGAAGTAAATGATTAAATACATCATAAATATGTTCTCCTGATTGTTCACAATTTATTCCCTCTTCAAGTTCAGGAATAATATATTTCAAGAGACCAAATTTCTGTAACATTAAAATTCCCGCGCTAGGATTTTGTGACATAATTATTTTTTCAAATTCATCACGAATTCTTTCTTGTGAAATATTTTTTATTAATTGTGAATTTTTAAAAATACTTTCTGCTGTTTCGTGCGCAATAGTAAAATCCAATTGTACAGAAAAACGAATTGCTCTTAGCATTCGCAAAGCATCCTCTGAAAACCTTTCATCAGCCTTTCCTACTGTCCTTAAGACTTTGTCCTTTATGTCCTTTAGGCCATTAAAGTTGTCCGTTAGAACATTTTTACTAAAGGCCATGGCGTTGACCGTAAAATCACGTCTCTTAAGGTCATCTTTTAGCTTGTCGCTAAACATTACTTCATCAGGATGTCTAAAATCACTATATTTTGCTTCAATTCTATAAGGGGTAACTTCAATAATGTCATATGTTTCACGAATAACACCATTTTCAGTCGTTCCACGTGAAACACTATCCTCTAATTTTTCACGAATAACATTCTCGCTTGTTGGTAAACATACTCCAACAGTTCCAAATGTATTTTCATAAACTGTCTTTTCAAATAGTTTGATTATTTCTTCAGGTTTTGCATTTGTCGTCACATCCCAATCTTTTGGCTCTCTACCCATTAAAAGATCTCGAACACATCCACCGACAAGGTGCACCTCAAAACCTACTTCTTCTAAGGTGCTTGTTACTCGTGAAACATTTTTAGGTATTTTTGATGCGAAGTCATTATTAAGTGACATTTTATTTTGTGCACCCGCCAGGATTCGAACCTGGAACAACTGCTTCGAAGGCAGGCATGATATCCATTTCACTACGGGTGCATATTATTTTATAATTATCTTAGAACTTTTATATTATACACCATAATATATTTATAGTAAATTAGC
>JBAXFW010000051.1:0-6131 GCA_037139635.1 bacterium
TCCCATATGACAGTTTTCAAGACTGTTGCCTTCAACCACTCAGCCACGCCTCCGTTCCATAAGATTACTTTATTTTTACACTTTTTTCAAGTTAAATGTTAAAATACAGATATGGAAAATAAAATTGGAAAACTTATTTTAGTTCGACATGGAGAATCTGAATGGAATAAGTTAGGAAAATGGACAGGAAAAACAGAGGTAGATCTTACTGAAAATGGTTTTCTTATGGCTCAGAAAATGGGGGAGGCTGTTAAAGATATTAAAATAGATCGAGTTTTTTGTTCTACTCAAAAAAGGGCTCAAGAAACACTGGATGAAATTTTAAAAGTTTTAAATTTAGTCGATAAAATTCCAGAAGAAAGATCCAGTGCTATTAATGAAAGAGATTACGGAGATTATACTGGTAAGAATAAATGGGAAGTTAAAGAACTTATTGGAGAAGAAGCTTTTACAGACGTGCGCAGAGGCTGGGATGCAAATATTCCTAACGGAGAAAATTTAAAAATGGTTTATGATCGAGCTGTGCCTTACTTTTTAAACTCAATTTTGCCATATGTCTTGGCAGGAGAAAATATTCTAGTAACAGCGCACGGTAATTCAATTCGAGCTTTAATGAAATATATAGAAAAAATCGGAGACAAAGAAGTCGAGGAATTGGAAATGCCATTCAATACAATTATTCTCTATGATTTAGATGAAAAAGGTAATTCTCTTAAAAAAGAAATTCGAGAAATAAAATAAAATAAAAAAGCCCCATACAGGGGCTTTTTTATTTTATTTTTTAGAAGACATTAATCTTAGGAAAGAAGTTTTTACTTCGGGCCAAGTTTTTTTGGCAATAAAGAAAATATAGATAATTTCTAAAATTCCGACTGTATTTGCAATAACTAGGACGATGAACCATATTTTGTGGTTCTTCTTTGAGGCAGTCCATAATGCAAAAATTTTCCAAGGCAAAACCCAAAGAACGGTTATTAATAAAACAATAAAACTAATTTTGGGGTCATTAAAAATTGCTGTATTCATAATATGCAGATTATACCAGAAAAGCACTTTTCGTGCTACTATCTTTATATGAAATTTCTAGGCATTGATTATGGAACAAAACGAATAGGGCTTGCTATATCTGACGATGGAGGCAGAATTGCTTTTCCTAAAGAAATTGTTCCCAATGATTCAAAAGTACTTGAGAGAATTGGTGAAATTCTAAAAAATGAAAAAATAGACGAAATGGTTATTGGTGAGTCAGTAGATTTTTCAGGACAATTAAATGCACTTTCGGCGAGAATTGAACTTTTTATTATTGATCTCAATGAAAAATTTAAAATGCCGATAAATAAGCAAAAAGAGTTTTTGACCTCAGTAGAGGCACGCAAGAGGGGAAGCACTAAAGAAATTTTAACGCAAAAACAATCACACAGTAGATTAAAAGATAAAAAAAGAGGACACATTGATGCTGGAGCCGCAGCTTTAATATTACAAAGATACTTAGAAAAAATAAATAATATAAAATAATATGATTTCTTACGAAGATTTTAAAAATATAGACATAAGGATTGGAACAATAAAAGAAGTATCTCCAGTTCCAGAAACAGACAAACTTTTGTGTTGCCAAATAGATTTTAATGAAAAAGACGAAGAAGGGAATAAAAAACTTAGGCAGATAGTTTCTGGAATTCATGAATTCTATCCTGATCCGAGTATTCTTTTAGGAAAACAAGTATTATATATTTTAAATTTAGAACCAAGAACGATAAAAGGTTATGAAAGCAATGGTATGCTTTTGGCTGTCGATGGTATCGATGGTCGTCCAGTCTTTCTTGTTCCAGAAATTGAAGTTAATGCTGGGAGTAAAGTCAGATAGTGGTGTAGTTAAACTTTTAAAAATTTTTACTAAAGGGTATAATACATCATATGTCTAGAAGCTTATTTAATATTTTATTTCCAACACCAGAATTTCTTTCGATGCCTTCTTTTGGTTTGGATATTTCTGATGAATCAATAAAATTTGTAGAGCTTATTCCTGTAAATAAAACTATTAAATTAGGTCGTTATGGCGAGCGAAAAATTCCACTTGGAATTATCGAATCAGGTAAAATTAAAGACCTAAAAAAAATGGAAGAAATATTGACCTCTCTTAAAAAAGAAGAAAAGATAAAATCAGTGCGGGTCTCACTTCCAGAAGAACAAGTATATTTATATGAATTTAGGTTAGAAAAAATGGAACTAGAAAACATTCGAGATAGTATTGAATTATCTCTCGAAGAATATATTCCACTATCTGCTGAAGATGCAGTATTTGATTATGAAATTTTGAATGAAGACGAAAGAGGTTTTGATATCCAAGTATCAGCTATTCCAGGCAATATCATTGATGATTATTTATCTGTTTTTAAAAAATCATCAATTCAAGTTAAATCTTTTGAGCTTGAAGCACAAGCTATTTCTCGTGCAGTCGTAAAGAAAGATGATAAGGATACTTATATGATTGTTGATTTTGGGCAAAAAAGGACTGGGATCTTTGTTGTTTCAAAAGGCACGGTTATGTTTACTTCTACACTAGACGTCGGAGGATTGTTGCTTACTAATATGATTCAAAAAAGTTTCAAAATTAGTTTTGATGAGGCAGAAAAAATGAAAAGAAAATATGGTTTAGAAAGAAATGCCGAGAACAAAGAATTATTCTCAGTAATTTTAAATAGTATTTCTATATTACACGACGAAATTATGAAGCACTTTGTTTATTGGCATACACATAAAGAGGGAGACAAAGAGCATCCACCAATTAGAAAAATAATTCTTTGTGGCGGAGATTCAAATTTAATAGGACTTAGGGAATATCTTTCAGTTAGTACAAAAAATCCTATAGAAATAGCCAATGTTTGGACTAATATAATTAATACTGAAAAGTATGTGCCAGAGATTAATTTTGAGAAATCTCTCACTTACGCAGCTGCCTTAGGGCTTGCATTAGGTAATTTTGAATATGATTAATTTAATTCCAATTGAAGAAAAAAAAGAAATTAAGAAACACTTTTTCTACAGAGCGTTAGTTGTATCTTTTGTTATGTTAATTTTAGTAGTAGTTATTTTAATAATTGCTATTTCTCCAGCATATTTTATTTCACTCGAAAAAAAGATGTCTGTAAACAAAAAACTAGAAATGCAAAAAAACGAAATGATTCCAGAGATTGACCAAAAAGCATTAATTGAAATAAAAAGTTTAGATGCGAGACTAAGTTTGCTAGAGTCAGCAAGAATAAATAAATATGTTTTTTCTAAAAAAGTAATAGATCAAATTCTTTCAGAAAAAGTAGTAGGTATTAAAATAAAAAGAATATCATATCAAAATGATTTACTAGAAGGCAAAAAAGTGAATATTGCAGGGATAGCTCAAAATAGGGAACAGCTCTTGGTTTTTAGGCAAGCATTAGAAAGTGATCCAACTTTTGTGAAAGTAGATTTACCAATTTCCAACTTTGTTAAAGGCGAAAATATAGAGTTTAATTTGAATTTAATTTCAAAATAATATGAAAAATAAATCAACTAAAATTTTTTTACCCCCACTGGTCTTGGTTTTTTTAGTATTTTGTTCTTTGTTCATTTTTCTTTACATACAAACAAAAGGAAATATTAAAATTGCAGAACAAACAGAGGCCGATTTTCAAAAAGAAGTATCACACCGCGAAGAGATAAAAGATTTTAATAATTCTTTTAAATCTATCGAAGAGGAAAGAGCTTTACTTGAGACACACTTTGCTCAAAGTTCTGATATTGTTCCTTTTTTAAACAAGATAGAAAATATGGCAAGTAGTGTTAATACAAAAGTGGAAGTATCTTTTATTGAAGTGGCAAAAGATAATACTGGACTAGTGCTTGAAATGAGAGACACTGGCAATTTTGAACAAGTATATAAATTTTTGACCTTATTGGAAAATTCTCCATATGAGCTAGAAATCACTTTAGTCGAAATGAATAAGATTTCTATAGAAGAAAAAAATAATATAAATAAAAAAGTATGGGAGGCGTTGTATAAAATTAAACTTATAAGTTTCATCTAAAATGAAAAAAAACTTTTTTAAAAGAAAAAATAAATATAAAAAAGAAGATTTCAAAATAAACATTGATTTATTTTGGAGAAGTCTTATTGTCGTAACTCTATTGTTGATTGCTATCTCTTTTTTGTTTGCATATAATCTTTTCAAACAAGTAAGTGGGGAACAAAATTTACTAGTGGATCAAAATAGTCAAAAAATAAGTAGTAAAGAGAAGGAAAAAATAAAAAATGCCTTGGATTATTTTTCTGAGAGAGAAAAAATTTCAGCTGAGATATTAAGTTCTCCAGCTCACGTTGTTGACCCATCGTTGTAAAAATGCTAATTTTAAAGAATGCGATGCGCGGAAAGCTTAGTTGTAGCGACGCGTAGAGTACACTGATATGATGGTTTAGAATAGGTTATGAATAATGCGCGGAAAGCTTAGTTGTAGCAACGCGTGAGAAACACCTGGATAGTTAATTACAATACAATAGATATAATGCGCGGTTAGCTCAGTTGGTAGAGCAACCCGTTTACACCGGGAAGGTCGTAGGTTCGAGTCCTACACCGCGCACACTGCCCTTGTAGTTCAATGGATAGAACGAGGCTCTTCTAAGGCCTTGATGTAGGTTCGATTCCTACCAAGGGCACAAAATGAAAATCAAAGTTCTCTATGAAGATAAAGATATTTTAGTGATAGACAAACCGTCTGGTATTTCTGTGCATCCAGATGGTCGTAGTAAGGAAAAGACAATTACTGATTGGATTTTAAAAAATTATCCAAAAATAAAAGGAGTAGGTGAGCCAATGAATTTTGATGGTAATGAAATAGACCGTCCAGGAATAGTTCATCGCTTAGACAAAGATACTTCTGGAGTTTTGGTCATAGCCAAAAATAAAAAATCTTATGATTTTTTGAAAAAGCAATTTACGGATAGAGAAATTAAAAAAATATATATTGCTATTGTAAATGGTTGGCTAAAAAACGATAAAGGAATAATAGATAAACCTATTGGCAGGAGTCCTTCTGATTTTAGAAGAAGGCTCGCTGGGCGTGGCGCAAGGGGAGAGCTTCGCGATGCAGTGACTGAATATAAAGTTTTAAAAAGGGTTCAAGTTTCAGCTTATGATTTTTTTTCCCGCTTAACCCTCCCCAGAGTACCGGGCGGGACCCTCACGGATAAAAAAAATCACAAGCAGGAGGTTTCCAAATTTTCGATTCTTGAAGTTTATCCAAAAACTGGCAGGACTCATCAAATCCGTGTGCATATGAAATATTTAAGTTTTCCAATTGTTTGCGATTCACTTTACAACCCAAAAGGTCTTTGTCCAGAAGGATTAAATAGAATGGGTTTACATGCTAAATCAATAGAGTTTAAGAACCAAAAGGGAAAACTAATTAAAATAGAATCTCCTTTACCGAAAGAGTTTAAAAAAATGTTAAAATAAACAAATGGAAGCAGAAACTAAAAATTGTCAGAATTGTAAAAAAGATTTTCTGATTGAACCAGATGACTTTGGTTTTTATGAAAAAATGAAAGTACCAGCACCGACATGGTGCCCTGAGTGTCGTTTGCAAAGACGTCTTTCTTGGCGTAATGAAAGAGGTTTGCATTTTCGAGAATGCGGTTTATGTAACAAGAAAGTAGTTTCAATTTATCGGGAAGATTATAACAACACTGTATTTTGTGAAAAATGTTGGTGGAGTGATAATTGGGAAGGATTAAATTATGGTGCAGAAGTTGATTTTTCTAGATCATTTCTTGATCAGTTTTTTGAGCTATTTAACCGTGTGCCCGCACCAAACCTTTTTGCCTTTGGAACGACAATGGTAAATTCAGAGTACTGCAATATGGCAAATAATATGAAGAATTGTTATTTGATTCACGATGGTACTTTTGATGAAAATGTTTCTTATGGAAGTGGAGTATTTTTTTCAAAAGATTCGCAAGATATAACAATGACTAGGAAAGGAGAATTATGTTATGAAACGGTGACTTGTATTAATTGTTATAAAACTATTTTTTCTCAACAATGCGAAGATTGTGTTGATGTTTATTTTTCTTTCGGTTTACGTGGTTGTAATAATTGTAT
>JBAXFW010000052.1:0-5636 GCA_037139635.1 bacterium
AAGCCCTACATTGCAGGGCTTTTTAGTTCGTTTAAACATTTATTCACCGTAATCCTTGTTCTTTTTTCTTCTCTGTCCTAAATGAGGACAATCAACCTCAGAACAATAAATACGGATTTTCTTAAGAGTACAAGTCTTTTTATATAACTTGCAGTAATAATAAATTTCCTTATTTAGCTTCATAATTTAGTAATTTAAGTGAAACGTTTCTAAGAACTATTATTAGACTACAAAACTAGTTAAGCATAGAAAAAATTTAAACACTAGTTTTAAGGTGCAAAACTTTTTGTGTTACTTATTTAAATAAGTAACCGTAAATTGCAAAGTTGTTGCAAAACAAACCCAAAGCAAGTATGGAATATTTACGAGAGCAACCCATTTCATTTGTGGATAAATAACAATCATTGCCCATACAAGTGTAATTAGAACAAATGCAATATCTACTGCTGCTAAATAATTATTTTTTAAACTAAATTGTAAATAGGTGAAAATAAAATTGAAAAATAAATTTAAAATAAATGGCAAAGCAACAACAAAAGGAATTTGTTTATTCCAAACTTTAGTAAAAACTGCTCCAAAAGAAATAAAAATTATAATATATAAAACAGTCCAAACTGGACCAAAAAGCCAAGAAGGTGGTGACCAAGTTGGTTTGATAAGCTTCGAGTACCATAAATAATTTGTGTTCATAGATATATTATATCACTTTTAACACAAATCAAGCTTCATATTTACAATTTTTCAAACCAAAATATTTTTGAGCTGAAAAATTGTGGGGACTTTATCTGGTGTCCCCGTTACCAATATCTTTAGTGCTTTTTTGCTGGATACATGCTTCTCCACCATAATTTTCCAAAAAGGAAAAATACTGCAAGGTAGATGAAGAATTTCACTACTTCCCAAAGATCTTTTAAGTAGCCGTTGACCGCGAAGACAAAACCTTCGTAATCAAATAGTCTCCAAAAAAATAAATACAGAAGGAAGCAAACAAAAAATGTTCCTAAAAACCAGCGAAGGTTATGTAGGATTCTGTGGAGGAACTCTCTCATATGTTAGGTTTTAAGAATTATTCGTATACATTATAGCATATTATATAGATATTTGTCAAGTTTATATTTCATTAATTAATTTTAACTTATCTATTCTTTTCAATTTCTTTATACGAGATTCCTCTTTGGAAGAATCAGACCTATTCTTAAATTTTTTAGAATACACAACCTTGACTGGCCTTCTGGAAGAAGTATATTTAGCTCCAATCTTTAAATTATTATGCTCCCCGATCCGACGATCTAAATCAGTCGTGATTCCGGTATACAAAGTCCCGTCTTTACATTCCGCTATATATAAATAATATTTTTTTATTTTATTTTTATTATTCATTTAATTACATTTTCCGACTATCATAAGCCCAATGAAGTATTGCTTGCCTTTGGACTCTTCGGCAGAAAATATCACCTTTTCGGCAATTGATTTTTATCTGGGCAATGTGGCGAACTATTGCACGCCACCTTTTTATTTGCCTATCATCTTCTTTCTCAATTCTCCTACCCATATAATAACGGCAATACCATTGAAACCACCCTCTAGGATCATCTTTTTTATCAATCCAATTTTTCTTTCTCCATACAGCAAGTGGTTGACTAGCATTGACTCCAAAATAATTTAATTTCGGATCATGAAATTTCGGAGAAAGTTTTGCATATGTAAACCAGTCTTTTGGAAATTCTTTTTGACAGTCATTCATATATTTACCACCAAAAATTCCAAGCTTAAGCATTTGCTTTGGAGTAAGCTCTGGCTTAAAATCATCTCGAAAATTCTTGCCAATGGGTTCTATGAGTTCGTACTTATAATTCTTCTGCATTAAATCATTTACAACAACAATTTTCATTTTAAACTTTACCATGTTTAAATATTAACATAATGCAAACATACTTTGTAATAAAAAATAAGACATATCGTCAAATATGATATAATCCAAAATATGAAAACAATAAATGATAGATCAACGGAATACCCTATAGACGACATCTTTTTACAAAGATATTCTTCACGCGCAATGTCAGGCGAAGTAATATCTCAAGAAGAAATTATGACGCTTTTTGAAGCTGCCCGCTGGTCTCCTTCTTCTATGAATGCTCAGCCTTGGAGATTTATTTATGCAACTAAAGGCTCTTCTGAATTTGAAGAATTATTTTCTTTTATTGTAAATCGAAACCAAGTTTGGGCAAAAAATTCTTCAGTTCTTATCCTTCTTATTTCAAAAAACAATTTAGATGATGGGAGCTTCTCAGTGCCACATTCTTTTGATGCTGGTGCTGCTTCAGAAAATTTAGCATTACAAGCGACAAGTATGAAACTTGTGTCACATGCAATTGGTGGATTTGATAAAAAATTAGCGAAAGAAAGTCTTGGAATTTCAGATGATTACACTATTGAAATAATTATAGCTATTGGAAAAGCTGGGAAAATTGAAGATTTACCAGAAGCTCTTCAGGTACGCGAAAAACCGAGCCAGAGAAAAAACATAGAAGAAATAGTTTTTGAAGGTAATTTTAAAAATTAATATGAAAGATAAATTAAACGTCTCACCTAAAATAATTATCCTTTTTACAGTATTTTTGGATGTGCTTGGTCTTGGAGTAATCATTCCTATATTGCCTTTTTATGTAGAATCTTTTCATGTATCTGGAATCGTGGTCACATCTTTATTTGCAGTTTTTGCTTTATTTTCTTTTTTTAGTGCTCCGATATTGGGAGCTATTTCTGACAGAAAAGGACGTAGGCCCGTATTGCTCGTAAGTCTCGCATCGAGTGCAGTCGGCTGGATAATTTTTGCATTTTCAAATACGATCTTTGGACTTTTCTTAGGAAGAATTATCGACGGTTCGGCTGCGGGAAATATCTCAACTGCACAAAATTATTTAGTAGACATTGCTAAAGACCAAAAGGAACGTACAAAAAATCTTGGATTGATTGGCGCTGTTTTTGGAATAAGTTTTATACTTGGTCCTCTTATTGGCGGAGTATTGTCTAGCGTTAGTATGAAATTACCATTTATTGTAGTTGGGATAATGGCACTCATCAATACAATATTGGCGTATTTCTTTTTGCCAGAAACTCATCACGAGCGAAGCACAAAAAAACTTTCTTTAAATCCATTTTCACCAATCATAAAAGCACTAAAAAATAAAAATATTTTACCTTTATATATTTCATGGTTATTTTTCGGAATAGCAATTTCTCTTAATCAATCTATCTTTGCATTATATATTGCAAAAGTTTTTTCTTGGACAGTGGTCGCCTCAGGACTTTTGATGGCCTTAACTGGAATAATAATTTCTATCAACCAAGCTTTTGCTATTAAAAAAATTTGGTTGAAATATTTTAAAGAATCATTTTTAATGGTTTGGGCCTTTATCCCTTTTGCTATTGGATATTTTATTATGGGTATTCCATTTAAATTTGCTTTTATTATTGGCCTCACCATTACTGCTTTTGGCCAATCTTTAATGCGCGTAATTATGACAAGCCAAATCATCGGTTTCTCTAATAAAAGTGAACAAGGTGAGAATATGGGTATCCTTGCCTCAATCATGTCTCTGTCGATGATTTTAGGACCAATATTGGGTGGATTTACATATGAGATGCACCCAAGCCTGCCATTTATTTTTTCTGGAATAATTTTATCTATTACGTTTATTTTTGTCTCAAACACTTATAAAAAAATAAAACCACACGAGCACGTGGACGTAGCACCAGTGGAAGTAGTATAAATTCTTATTCTCCTTTATTTAATTTTTTATATAGAGTTCCAGTAACGACTAGAACTAAGATTCCAGCGACAAGCATCACCACTGGACTATTTTTAAAGATTGGAATTTCTTGCAATAAATCTTTTACACCATCAGTTACCATAACAACTCCAAAAAAAATCAATAGAGCAAAAGTCAAAGGGTAACGTTCAAAAACATTTTTTCCTTTTTCACTAAAAATTTGATTTAAGCGAGCAGTCAAATCTTCTATTTTTTTTAATATATCTATTTCGTCTTTCATAATTTATTTTTCATTTTCAATAAATTTATAAAGCAACCTAACGGGTGAACCAGCCGCACCACGAGCCAAAAAATCTCCAGGCATCGAAGTCATACGAGGCGCCATATCAATGTGTGCCCAACGACATCCTTTAATAAATTGATGCAAAAAAACTGCTGAATAAATTGCATCACCATAAGGAGAATTTTTATTATTCATATTTGTCCAATCCCCTAAATTTCCTTTTATTTCATTTTCATATTCTTCCCAAAGAGGCAAACGCCATATGTATTCTCCAGTTATATTTCCAGCTTTTTCAAGAAAAGTACATAGTTCATCATCTTCAGTAAAAACAGCTGACATTCGCTCTCCTAGGGCCACACAAGCGGATCCTGTTAAGGTCGCAATGTCGATAACTACACTTGGATTGTACTTTTTGGCATATGTTAATGCATCAGCTAAAATCACTCTTCCTTCTGCGTCAGTATTTAAAACTTCAATAGTTTGTCCTGACATTGAGCGAATAACATCTCCTGGACGATAACTTTTTCCAGAAATAAAATTCTCCACTGAAGGAATAAGTCCAATAACATTTTTCTTTAATTTCATTTTCGCAACTAAAGCTAAGGTGTGGATTACAGATGCACCACCAGACATATCCATATTCATTTCAACCATTGAGGTAGTTGGTTTTAAACTTAATCCGCCTGAATCAAAAGTGACACCTTTGCCAACAAGTACTATTGGTTTATCTTTTTTATCTCCACCAAAATATTCCATTATAATAAATTTTGATTCTTCGTCAGACCCACATCCGACAGAAAGGATCGCTTTCATTTTTTCTTTTTCCATTTCTTTCTCTCCGAGTACAGTAACTTTTACGGGTAATCCCTTCACAGCCTCCTTCGCTTTTTGTGCAAGTATTTTTGGTGTCATGTCTCCTCCTGGAATATTAGAAAGCGTTCGTGTTTTATTTACTTCATCTGCTATTATATTTCCTTTTAAAATTGCCTCTTTTACATACGGAGGCAACGCCTCCGTAGAGGTAATTATTACTTCTTTGATTAAATTAAATCCATCTTTTGGTGGAGTTTTATAATCATTAAATTCATAGTTAGCATAATCCAGTTGGGTGCCAACAATTTCAGCAAGTTCACTATCAGTGATTCCAAATTTCCATTCAGAGGCTGGTTCGCCTCCTTTGGCGGAAAAATCATCAAAGTCAAAAGTAAAACTTTTTACTTTGGCACTTTTTGCCATAGTCACCATTTTGCGAATAAGCAAATAAGTTTTTCTTAAATTCATACTCTCGTCGCATTTCAAAAATAGGGTTTTTACACCTTCTTCTTTTACTATTTCATCTTTGTATTCTTTATTAATCTTTACAAAATCGTAGAAGTTCTGAACATGATGATGGTAGGTTTCCCACAAATCATTAAGGTTGTTTTGTGGAACAGGACCAATTTCTCTCCATCGTTGTTGTAACTCACGAAACTCTTGAAATGTTTGGCTAACAGAATCAGATTTATTAACCAACTCCTTAATCGTTTCAATGATTTTTTGTTTTTTAAGCTTATCCCATATAATGACACCTGCATGCA
>JBAXFW010000053.1:0-5544 GCA_037139635.1 bacterium
TCGGGGTCGCTGTCTCCGCGTGCTCGCGGAGCGCTGCCTCTCGGCTCGTCAGCCTGCGAGACACCCCGCGAAGGAAAACCTACTCCCCTGTCTAGTATTTCTAAAATTTTTACTGCGACATGATCTGCCTCGTCCCCTTCATCGAGCGCTTCATAAAGAGAAATTTTTTCACCAGTAGGATTTTTGGTAAATAAATTTTTGTCGGGACGATAAATATTTTTTCTAATTATTTCATTAGCAGCTTCTAAAATATTTCCAGTGGAACGATAATTTTCTTCAAGCAAAATTATTTTTGCTCCTGGATAATCTTTTTCGAAACTTAAAATATTTTTCAAATTAGCACCACGCCAAGAATAAATATTTTGATCTGCATCCCCTACCACACAGATATTTTTATTTTTTTCTGACAAAAGTCGCGACATTAAATACTGTACTTCATTTGTGTCCTGATACTCATCGATGTGAATATACTCCCAGCGGTCTTGGTAAATTTTTCTTATTTCAAGATTGTCTTTTAATAATTTAGTAGCTTTCACAAGTAGGTCATCAAAATCCAAAGAATTTTCTTTTGATTTTTTTGTTTCATATATATTCCAAACTTGAGCTACTATTTTACTTAAGTAGTCGCTCGCATTATCTCGGTAATCTTCCAACTTTGTAAACTTTCCTTTTTCACGGCTGATTATATTTTTGATTCTTCTTGGTTCGTATTGTTTTGGATCTAAACCAATTTCTTTTATCGCATCTTTTACTAAAGTGGTAGTATCTCCATCATCTAATATTGTGAAATATTTTGTAAGACCTAAAATTCTGGCATTTTCTTTAATAATATAAACTCCCAATGAATGAAAGGTTGAAACAAAGGGAGTGCTGGTAATTTCGTTGGTAATGCTTTTTGGGACGGTCTGGTTGGGATAGGGACCCGAAGATCCGAGGACCTCAGAAAAAGGATTACCAACGAAATTACTTCTTATTGCAGAATTAATTCGCTCACGCATTTCTTTCGCCGCTTTATTGGTGAAAGTTACTGCTAGTATTTTGTCGGGAGATACTCCTTCTTTTATTAAATTTACAATTCTATGTGTAATTGTTTTAGTTTTTCCAGCTCCAGCTCCAGCCACAATCAAAATAGGCCCATCTTTATGAATTGCCGCCTCTCTTTGAGCGCTATTTAATCCTTTTAAGTGTTCATCCATGTGTTTATCTTAACATAAATAAAAAAGCCCCACGAATGTGAGGTTTTTTTATTTATTTTTAAAACTAATTAGCTAAATACTAGTATTCATCATTCCTATTTGAGCTCGTAGTTCTTTGATTTTTTCAATTTCTAGTAATTTTTTTTCTGCTTTTTGTATTTCTGTTTCAAGTTCTTTTATTTTAGCAATATCTCCTAATTTTTCTTTAGCCCTTTGTTCGACAAGTTCATACTTTTTTTGTTCGAATAAGTATTGATAAAGTCTTTCATTTTCTGCTAAATCATCTTTAATCGTCAAACCAGCCTCCAATTCTTTAATTTGGTTTTCAAGTACAATTATTTGCTCTTCAATTTTTTCTTGACCAATTGAGTCTGACATTTTTATATTCCAGCTTCTTTTAATTCTCCAGATAATTCCATTCGTAAAATTTCTGATTCTTCAGCTACGATTTTATCGAATTCTGGTACGACTTTACTTAAAAATATAAATAAAGCATCACCCCCTTCTTCTTTTGAGTCAACAATCCTTTCGTATTCAGTCATTTCTTCTTCAGAAAGCATTGGTAAAACTCGTACTAAGACTGCTTGAAAAACTAGTTTTGCTAAACGGTCTAACATTTCTAATCCTTTTTCTGGTGGCATTTTATCTAATTGGAACAAATCAAACAAATTTTCTTTTATTGTACTCATATAATTTAATTTAATTATTAATAAACTAATCGATCTTCTTTAATTTCCCCATTTGTTCTATATCTGCTACGTTGCGCAAAATAAATTCATTAGGGCTTTCATCGGGCAATAAAATGTTTCCCTGCCTTGGTTCGAGTCCAGTAATCTCGTGAAGTCTATTCATTTCACGAATTAATGGCCTTAATTCCTCAGTTGTCTCATGGAGTGGTCTATGTAATATTTTTTCAGCAGATTGCCCACCTGTAGAATCTTTTATTTTATCCCAAAGTGATAAACTTTTTTGGTCTGGGAACATTTTATGAAGCATATTTTCATAAACATGCTTGCCTTCAATTGAAAGAGAATTGACTGTTGGGTGTATTTCTGTGTGAGCCGTTGAGTGTGTAGGTACAGGATGTTCAGTATTTGTTGGATGAGTTGTTTTTAAATCATGATTAATAGACACGTCTTTATTTGCTATAGCTCCAGCAATTACAGGTGTTTCACTTTGAGGGGGTTGTGTCTTAAGTGCTTCATCGTCAATTTTTATTATTGGTTGGTTAGAAAAACTATCAGTTGAATTATCTAAGTTTGTTGTAGTATGCGCCCCTTCTATTTTTAAAGCTTCACCATCTATGTTTACAACTTTTTGATTAGCAAAGTCATCTGTAGTATTTTGGTTTGCTGTTTCATGCCCAACAGTATGGTTTTTATCTGAATCAAACATATCTCCATTATATTTTTCAACTACAGCACCATTTGTTCCAATCAAGGTTTGATCATGAGTAGTACCTTTCATGTCAACATAGTGAGTACTTATCGTACCATGCGGAACGTGCTCAGTACCACCAAACTTCGTTGACATTGCTTCTTTTAGGTCTGCAACAGTTTGTATCGCCCCATGTGAATTATAAGGAACCTCTACGTGGTTTCCATGTCCATCATCAAAAGTAAGAGTTCCTGATTGTACCGTCATACTCTCATTGGGATTTCCTGGGTTATACATTCCCAATTTAATTGCTTCTTGGGTGGAATTTGTTTTCATAAATTCTTGTACACCATCTCCTTTTGATTCTACTACAGTATTTTGTTGAGCGTGTTCTGTCTTGAGAGTTGCTTCATTTTTTAAATGTTCATTATTAAGTTTTTCTAAATGTCGAGCACTAACTACATGTGTAGCTTTCATTTCAGCTATTTTTTCTTGCATTTCAACTTTTGCATGATGGTCTTGAATCATTCCTGAAGCCTCAAGCATTACTCCGGCAATTGCCGAGCCGACAGTTAGTTTTTTTGCTCCATCCAAAACTCTTCCCCAAATTCTTTGATTCTCATATTTTTTTATTATTTTTTTACTTTCTTCTTCAAATTGAGTTAATTTTTCTTCAGTTAATTCTTCACTTTGTTCTTTGAATTTATTTACTAATTTTTCTTGTGCATTTTTTTCTTTTTCTATTATTTTTTCTTTTGTAAAGCTTCCTTTAACATATGTCGAGCTTATATACCCTACTCCCAAAGAAGCAGCAGACAACCCCGCAGCCAAGAAAGCACCACCACTTAGAGAGAGTGCAACAAATCCTCCGCCTATTACATATGGAGCCCATTTTTTTGCTCTGTCTGGAAGTTTATCAAAAACTGCTGCCATTAATAATCCGACAACCATTCTTTTTGCAAAATATGTAGTAGCTCCTTGAGTGGCAAGAGCAGAAGCAGTACCGATACCAGCCTCAGATAGTTTTTGTACTGATGTAATAGTAACTAGTCCAATCAATGCAAGATTTACCGATGCTTTAAACATTCTTTGTCCAAAAGCCTTCGGTCCTTTTTCATTTTTACCATTGGCGTCTTTCCCTAAATTGTCCCATTTTTCTATTGAATTTATGACGCCACTTTTAATTCTGGCTGGTCCCTTTTTGAGTTCCAAGTCTCTGGTTTCTCTGGCTTTCTGTTCTCTGTTTATCAAAACCTCTTCTATTTTTTGTATTTGTTCAGGGGTAAGCATACTTGGATTCTCAGGGGCGTCGATGGCGCTACCAGGTGTAATCGCATCAGGATTTGCACCTGTCGTTGTTTTAGATGAATCCGGGGTAGTAGCTAAAAGAATGCTGTCTTTTTTTGCAGTCATTTCTTCTGCATTTTTTGTATTTATATCAATTAGTTGTGCTTGTTCATTTTTTTGTTTTTCCAATTCTTCTTTTGTTTCTGTAACAGTTTTTTCTGGAAGAGCTTTTAACTCTCCATTTTCAATCCAAATTTTCTCAATTTTTACACCTTTTTCTTTTTCTATAAATTCTTTTATTTTTTCACCAATTTGGCTAATATTTTTAGCCATCATTTTCTTTACTTTTCCTTCAAACAAGTTTGCTGTTATGGAGTAATTATCAGCTATTTTTATACTATTTCCATCATTAATAATATGGGCACCCTCTAATGATATTTTTGTGGCAATAGGTCCGAATGATTTTGCTTTTACTTTAGCACTCAGGGTGAATTCATTTTCTGAGCTTGAGATTAATAATTCCTCAACATTTTTTATTTCGCCAACTGACCCTAGTATTTCTTTTATTTTATTTTCTATTAGTTTAGGACTAAAAATGAAAGGTCCAATTTTTTCAATTTTTTCGTCAATTTCTTGGATTGAATTTTTTAAAGTTTCGATTGCAAGTAAGTGTTCACCTAATTTTTTCTCTTCTTCTTCTGTCCAAGCAGGCGTAACAACATCGGGTGTAGCAGTAACAACTACATCTTTGGTTTTTGTATCTGGGTATTTTTTAATTATTTTCTCAAGCTCTTTCTCGCTTTTCCTTTTCATTATTCGAGTTGTTTTTAATTTTTCATTTGCATTTGCAATGCCTTCCGGTTTTTTTAATTTAAAATATTCTATAAATAAAGTTTCTTCTTTATTACAGCAAGTGATATTTTCCTCGAGCTGTGCTCGTCTTAAGGCGTCTTCTTTTGAATAACCTTCTGCTTCAAAGCTTACAGCAAATTGTTTTATTTTTTTATCGTTTGTTTTAATTTTTTTTAGTTCTTGATTAATTTTTTTAACGATTTCATCATTTTCGTTTAATACCACTGGTTCACCCTTGCCAATACCTAAGGTCTTTGGATTTTTACCTCTTTTTATTATTTTAGTGTCTATTTCCGCTTCAATTTCTTTTGCTTCTTCCATGTCCTTCTTTTCTAAGGCTGTATTTTCTTTTTGTTTTAATTCATCAGCTTCTTTTTTTTCTTTATTTATTTCTATTTTACCCTTTGTTATAATGTTGCCATTTTTATCTATAATCGCAGGAGTTATATCTAAATCATCAAATGGTATATTTAAATCGTCACCAGTGATTAAGCGATTAAATACTTTGTCTATATATAAACTTAGATTTGTTTTTGCATATTCCCAACCCTCATTTAAAATATTTACTTCTCCATTTGCTGGGTTATAAGAAAATATATTTGGATCATTTTCTGCGAAATTAGTTTTATCACCATTCTCAAAATAGCCAAATTTTTTAGTTTTTTCTGCTTCAATTTTCCCTTTCAAGTCCCGCATACGAGCATCCATGTCTGCCAATTCTTCTTCAGTTTTATTTTTAAAATCTGCAAGACTTGTTTCTTCTGCCAGTAGTTGTATTTTTTGTTTTTTTATTTCATCTATTTTTTCTTTCTTATTAATATATTGTTATTAT
>JBAXFW010000054.1:0-5340 GCA_037139635.1 bacterium
ATATAATATATACATGGAACAATTTTTTGTGCAAAACAGTGGAATAATTATAAGATTATTATTATCTGTTCTTTTAGGTATGTTTATTGGAGCAGAGCGTTTCTTTGTGCATAAAGAAGCAGGGATAAAAACCCACGCACTTGTGTCTATGGGTTCAGCTCTATTTATTATTATTTCTGAAATGATGGTTCAAAAATATGCAAGTATTGGAGGATTTGATCCAATGCGTATAGCATCTCAAGTTGTAGTTGGGATAGGATTTTTAGGAGCTGGTACTATCATGTTGAGCGGCAATCGTTTAAAGGGGCTTACAACAGCGGGTGGATTATGGGTAACTGCAGGTATCGGTATGGCTGCGGGGTTTGGTCTTTTTGGAATTTCTATAATTTCTACAATATTAGTTCTTTTGATTTTAATTTTTGTAAATATATTAGAAAAACCACTTTACAAAATTTCAGATAAGAATAATTTTGACAATAACGAAAAAAATGAAAGTTAGTTAAAATAGATAAAAACTCTTTAAATGAAAACTTTTGGGCTTTTTAAATTATCCTTTTTAGTATAAGATATAAAAATATGACATCTGATCAAATTAGAACAAGATTTTTAAAATTTTTTGAAAAAAGAGGACACATTGCTTTACCGTCTGCTTCTTTAGTTACTACGACAATTGCTGGAGCAATGGATGCGACTCTTTTTAATACAGCAGGGATGCAGCCATTTGTGCCATATTTATTAGGAGAACCACATCCTATGGGTATGCGTTTAGTAAATGTACAAAAATGTTTACGAACAATTGATCTATCAGAAGTTGGCGATAATACACACCAAACTTTTTTTGAAATGCTAGGCAACTGGTCTCTCGGAGATTATTTTAAAAAAGAAGCTATTACTTGGAGTTATCAATTTTTAACTTCAAAAGAAGAGGGCTTAGGTCTCGATGTAGCTCATTTATATGTGACTGTTTTTGGTGGTAGTGAAAAAGTGGAACGTGACATTGAATCAGTAGAAATATGGAAATCTCTTGGAGTGCCAGAACATCGCATTTATTTCAAAAGTTCCAAATCAAATTGGTGGAGTGCGGGCTTAAATTCTCCAGCTGGTCCTTCGACTGAGATGTTTTATGATATGACAAATAGTTTGGGTGATATGTCTCAAGAAGAATTTGAAAAAGCAGAAGACGATCAGAGAGTTGTAGAAATTTGGAATGATGTTTTTATGGCTTATAAACAAGTGAATGGAGAAATAGTTGGCGAACTACCACAAAAAAATATTGACACTGGAGCTGGACTTGAACGTATCACGACGATATTACAAGGCAAGCGTAGTGCGTATGAGACAGATTTATTTTTACCTGTAATTAGAAGGATTGAAGAAATGTCTGGACTTTCCTATGGAGACAAAACTGATGAAGAATATATAAAAAATGAACAGCAATGTTTTGTGGATACTAGAAAACAGATTAGAATTGTAGCAGACCATGTGCGTACAGCGGTTTTTATTATTGCTGATGGAGTTATCCCAAGCAATACTGGGCGAGGTTATATTTTGCGTAGAGTTCTGCGTCGCGCAGTAAGACATTCAGATTTAATATATTTAAAATCAGGAGCATTGCTTGCTTTGGCAGAAATAATTATAGAAAAATATAAAAATATTTATCCTGAGCTTTTAAATAATGAAAATCTTATAAAAAAAGAAATTAGTGAAGAAGAAAATAAATTTAGATTAACATTAGAAAAAGGTATCCGTGAATTTGAAAAAGGGGAGGATCCGTTTATTTTATTTACAACATATGGTTTCCCGATTGAACTTATCTCAGAACTTGCAAAAGAAAAAGGAAAAAATGTAGACTTGGATGATTTTAATAAAAAAATGGCAGAACATCAAAAACTTTCTCAGACTGCTTCAGCGGGCATGTTTAAAGGTGGGCTTGCTGATCATGAAGAAAAAACGATAAAGCTTCACACGGCACATCATTTACTCTTGGCTGGACTTCAAGCAAATGTAAATCCTGAAATTAAACAGCGTGGTAGTAATATTAATCAAGATCGTTTACGTATAGATTTTCTTTGTGATCATAAGCTTACAGATGAAGAAAAGAAAAAAGTAGAAGATTGGGTAAATTTGCATATACAGGAAAAATTAAAGATAATACATAAAGAAATGCCTCTTTCTGAGGCAGAAAAAATTGGAGCAGAAATGGAGTTTGGTGCAAAATATCCTGAAGTTGTTTCAGTATATTTTATACAAAATGATAAAGGAGAAATTCTCTCAAAAGAATTTTGTGGCGGACCACATGTTTCTAATACCATAGAACTTGGAATTTTTAAAATAATAAAAGAAGAAGCAGTAGCAGCAGGAATTCGAAGAATAAAAGCTGTACTCCTCTCGTAATGTTTGTGATATAATTCACTTAATGAGTATTTTTGGGAAGGCAAAAAATAAAGAAGAATTAGTATTAGTTTTTGACATAGGATCTTCTTCGGTTGGTGGAGTACTTTTTTTGATGCAAAAAAGTGGAGTCCCTAAAATAATTTATTCAATTCGTGAACCTATCACATTAGAAAAGAATTTAAGTTTTGATCGTTTTTTTTCTTTTACACAAAAATCAATCGAAGTAGTTTCAGATAAAATATGTAAAATAGGTCTTGGGGCTCCAAAAAAAATATATTGTGTTTTGTCCTCACCTTGGTATGCCTCCCAAACAAGAACGATCGTTTTGAAGAAAAATGCTCCATTTATTTTCAATGAGAAATTAGCGGATAGTCTAATTCAAAAAGAAATTGCACTTTTTGAAGAAGAATGTTCTCAAAAATACGTTCATACTAATAGTAAAGTAATACCGATTGAACTAAAAAATATGCAAATAATGTTGAATGGTTATGTGGTGCATCATCCACTAAATCAAAAAACCACAGAACTTACAATGACAGTTTTCGTATCAATGGGTGAAGAAGAAATTTTAAATAAAATGAAGGAGACAATTGGAAAACATTTTTACTCACCTAATATAAAATTTTCTTCTTTTGCTATATCATCTTTTGTCGTTGCTCGTGATATGTTTATTCCACAAGAAGGCTTTCTTTTAATTGATATTGGAGGTGAAGTTACGGATATTTCAATGATAAAAAAAGATATTTTACGTTCATCTATTTCATTTTCCTTAGGTCATAATTTTCTTGTGCGGGGTATAGCTTCAATACTTGATTGCACTTTTGCTGAAGCATTATCGTACATTGCTTTATACAAAAATGGGCACATTGCTGATGTAGCTCTTTCTAAAATTGAACCAATTATAAATAAATTAAAAGGTGAATGGTTAAAGGAATTTCAAAAATCTCTAGTAAGTTTATCAAATGATATTTCTATTCCTGCTACAATCTTCCTAACGGTTGATCAAGAGTTCTCAGATTTTTTTATTGAAACAATTAAATCAGAACAATTCAATCAGTATACGCTTACAGAATCTAAATTTCAGATTGTTTTTTTGAGTAAACAAGCATTGCACGGAATAGCAGTTTTTGAAAAAGATGTAGCTCGTGATCCGTTTCTAATTATTGAATCAATTTATGTAAATCGTTTTTTAAAATAATATATGGCAAAAAAAACATTTCAAGATGTAGTCAAAATTAAAAATAGGCCAATTGAAGAAAATAAAAATGTTGAAGTTTTTTCTAATGTTAAAAATAATAATCAAAAAATATTTTCTGAAATTATAAAAAAACCAAAGAAAGAAATTTCCTTTAATGCCCTCTGGTTGGTGGTATTAATATCTGTAGTTTTTCTTTTTTTTGCGATTTCTTCTTTATTTGCTAGTGCTACCGTCACGATTAATCCTAAAACAAAAGATTATGCGCTAAATAAAGTTATTACTGCAGTCAGAGATACTGGCACAGAGGGACTTTCTTATGATTTAGTTGTCTTGTCTGGCGAAGAAAAAAAAGAGGTACAAGGTGGTGAAGAAAAAGATTATCAAGAATACGCCAAGGGAAATGTATTGATTTATAATACTTATAGCTCAGCACCTCAAACTATTTCAGCCAATACTAAGCTTTTAGGCTCAAATGGTAAATTCTACAAAACCACAGCAAAAGTAATTATTCCTGGGATGACGAAAGGTAATATGCCAGGCAAAATTGGAGCAATTATTTCTGCTGAAAATGTAGGTACTGAGTGGAATAGTACACCTTTAGATTTTAAAATTGTAGGTTTTGGTGGTACTTCAAAATACACTAAAATATACGCAAGATCAGTCGGTGATATAACAGGAGGGCTAAAAGGTTTATCACGACAACTTAGTGATAGTGAAAAAGAAAATATTATTAAAGAACTTACGAATACTCTTTTTGCAAAACTTTTTGAAAAAGCAAAAAATCAAACGCCAAAAGATTTTATGTTATTAAAGGATGCTACAAATCTTAATATAGACTCACAAAGTATTGATCCAACCACAAACATAGGATCCTTCGTAGTTACCCTGAAAGGTACTTTTACTGGAATTTTGTTTAATAAAGATAAATTATCGAAAGAAATAATTACTGATGTTCTCGAAAAAGACGACAATTCTGATGTTTATGTAAATAATTTAGATTCTTTAATATTTTCAAACCCCGATAAAGAAATTAGCAGTTTGAGTGAGGTAGATAATCTTACTTTTAATTTATCAGGTTCACCAAAGATTGTTTGGAGAATCAACAAAACAGGCATTAATACAAATTTATTGGGTGTAAATAAAGGTGATTTTAATACTATTCTATCACAAGAGTTAAATATAGATTCCGCTTCTTTTGTAATAAAGCCTCTTTGGAAAAATTCTTTTCCTACTAATAGTAAAGATATAAAAATTATCGTAAATTATCCTTAGTAATTTTAGGCCACAAAATAACACTTATTAACAAAAAAATATTGACCTTTTCAAAATATTTTGTTAGAATTACAAAACCTAATGAGTGATATAAAAAATGAAAAATTATTGACTGCTCGTGGTCAGGTTACTGAAGCTCTTCCGAGCACTCTCTTTAGAGTTATGATGGAAAAAGATGCGAATGGTGGTTCTGAAAAAGAAATTTTAGCTTACCTTTCCGGAAAAATGAGAATGCATCGTATTAAGGTTTTAATAGGAGATCATGTGGAAGTCGTGCTTGATCCTTATGGTGGAAAGGGTAGGATTATAAAAAGGTTGTAATTTTTTTTAAAATAGTGTATTATAGTATATACAGTTAATAAATATGAAAGAGTATTGAAAAATAAGGGTTTTTCCCTTGTTTTTAGATTATTGTACAAAAAAAGAATTTATATGAAAATAAAATCAACAGTAAAAAAAATTTGTGATAATTGTAA
>JBAXFW010000055.1:0-5266 GCA_037139635.1 bacterium
CACTATATACATTAGGGCAATTTTCCAACCGAACATTCCCAACAATAGAACCAAAGCAACTTCATTTATCATTGGTGAAGCTACCAAAAAAGAAAAAGTAGTACCAAGTGGAACGCCCGCTTGGATAAAACCTAAAAATAAAGGAATAGCCGAACAGGAACAAAATGGAGTGATTATTCCTAACAATGAAGCCAAGATATTCCCCACTAACTTATTTTTTCGAGATAGAATATTTCGTATTTTTTTTGGTGGCAAGTAAGAACGTATTATTGAAACACAAAAAATAATAAATGACATTAAAATAAATATTTTAATGGTGTCATAAATAAAAAAATTAGCAGCATTTGCATTTATAGAACCCGCAGGTATTGAAAAAACTTTGTATGTTAACCAATCAGCAAATAATTGTACTGGGTAAAAAATGGTCATATAATCTATTAACTTAATTAATAATTACTGGTAGCTATTATCTCTTTTAAATTTATCTTTAGCAAGTTTCGAATTAGACCCTTGTTCTTTTCCTCGAAGTGAAGAGAGTCGCTTAATTGCATCTATGCCATACTTCCCCCTTATTTTGTCTGCCATTTTTTCAATAACAAGATTTTTAATAGCCTTTTCTTGTTTTCCAAATAAATCAAAAGTCACTCCTTCTTCTCGCAGTAAATTATGTAAAATTATTCCAGTGGAACGAATTTGCTTTCTTTTAGGTAAAATTTTTGAAAATTTTGACTCAAGCATATCCAGCATTACCCCAGGATCAGAGGTGTACTCTTCTAATTTTACTTCATCTGTAAAATATTTAAACTCACTCGTTTTAACAAAAAACGATATTTTATTACTTACCAAATTTAATTCCCTAGCATTTTCACATGCATGTTCAGCATTCTCAGCAATTTCACGCCAAATAACTTTTGGGTCAGTCGAAGTAGGATGAAAAGTAGAAGTTGCTTGAATTGATTTTTGATTTCTAGGGTCTAGATTAGATTCCACTTCCATAATTTGCTCCCCTGCCAATTCTCTTTTTAAAACCAACAAAGGTGCTGAAAAATCACTTATTATTTTTTCATCTTTATAATTTATAAAATCATAAGCATTTTTTATTCCCAAACTTTGCAATCTAGGTGCCGTCTGTCGTCCGATACCCCAAACGTCTTCAATTTGAGTATTTTTAAGAGCTCGAATTTCATCTTCTTTTTTGAGTAACATAACTAAACCATTTGGTTTTTCAAGCTTGGAAGCTTGTTTAGCCAATACTTTAGTTCGAGCCAAGCCAATTGAATAAGTAACATTGAGCGTCGTCTCAATTTCAGATTTTAATTCTTTTAAGAGTTTTTTTTCATCTCCATAATATTTCACCTCACATGGCTCAACTAAAGCAAAACATTCATCTATGCTATAAACTTCAATTTTATTAAAATAGGTAGAGAGAATATTTTGCATTTTGCTGGCAATTTTTTCATACAATTCAAAATGATGGGAAAGAATTATTACTTCTGGATAAAGTTTCTTAATTTGGAATACTGGCATTCCTCGAGTAACCCCAAGGGCCTTTGCTTCCCTGCTCATAGCAACTGCAATTCCCCTGTCGCCGCCGACAATTACAGGAAGACCCTTGAGTTCAGGATGTACAGAAACCTCACAAGCCACAAAAAAAGAATCCCCATCGGCATGAAGATATAAATTTTTTAATTGCTTCACCTCTTTAGACATGGAACTATTATACAATATATTAAACGGTAAAATTTTTTATTGAAAAATCTGGTATACTCAATTGTATATGTTATATAAAGAACTATTAGAAATAGAGAGAAGCTGTCCCTTTTGTGGTTTTGAAGACACAAGGACAATCAAACAAGGTCTAAATTCTTATTTAACCTACTCTTTGGCTCCTTATTGCAAGCATCACTTGTTGGTAATTCCCAATCGTCATGTTGAATTTTATGAAGACTTAAATAAAGCTGAAAAAGAAGACATCGAAGAATTGTTGTCATGTGGAACAAAATATCTTAAAGCCTTAGGGCATGAGGGATACAGCATTTTATTAAGAAATGGCAAAAGTGCTGGTAAAAGTATTCCGCATCTACACTATCACCTAATTCCTTCGATTGAAGTTGGAAGCATAGAAAATAATAGCCGCAATCGAGAAATTATGACTGAGACATAAATAGATTTTTTACTAAAGGAATTCCGTGCTTTAACTGAATAAATTTAAATAAATAATTTTAATTAAAATGGATATAAAAAAGAAAAAAACTATAGGCCTCGCTCTCGGTTCTGGTGGACTAAGGGGGCTTGCCCACATTGGAGTTATAAAAGTTTTACTAGAAAATAAAATACCAGTCGATATCATTTCCGGATCTTCAGCCGGAGCTTTGGTTGGAGCGTATTTGGCAGTTTTTGGAGAAATCGAAACACTCGAAACAATGATTTTAAAAAATGGCCGTGATTTTTTACCAATGTTTTTCGATTTCAGTCTACGGGGTGGATTAGTTAATGGTAAAAAAATTGATATATTTCTTGAAAATCTTCTTAAAAATACTGAATTCTCAAAAACTAAAATTCCATTTTATACGATAGCCACTGATTTAATTAGCGGGCAATCAATTACTTTCTATTTTGGGAAAATTGCTCCTGCTGTTCGAGGCAGTATTTCTGTACCCGTTGTATTTAAACCACTTCTATATAAAAACAAACTCTTGATAGATGGCGGGTTGAGCGATCCTGTACCAGTTGAAATTTTAAAAGAAAAAGGAGCCGATGTCGTAATTGCTGTAAATTTATATCATAAAAATGAATTTAGTGATAAAAAATTTACTTTCTCTGGAGTTGCAATGCGAAGCACAAGAATTGCATTACATAATTTATCAAAAAAATCTGTTACTGAGGCAAGCATTATACTCAATCCAGATATTTCTTACTATCTCAAAAATCTTAAAATGTCTGAATATTTTAAACCTGAAAATATTAAAAAAATAATTACTATTGGGGAGGAAGAAACTAAGCGTAATTTATCGGCAATTAAAAAACTTCTCACTAACTAGACATCTAGAAAAAGAGTATAATTAAACTGAACCAATACCTTGAAAAATGAAAACAAATGAGGTGTTCCAACTTATTCACCAAAATGGAATTGGTCAAAATATTCGCTGTTTCTTTAGCTCTGAAGATATCAAAAACAAAAAGGATCACATGTCTCTAATTCATAACTATAAATATAGAGAAGGTATGATTAAAGTATGTTTAGATAAATTCCACCTAAAAGAACATTTGAAAAATTTAATCGAATTCCCCGAGTGCGAATTGCTCCTTAAAGAAAATAAAGGCCAGCAATCAACTACGGTATTTTTATTCTGCAAATTCCTTAAAGTCGAGAATAATTTTATTTATGTTAGAGTTTTTAACATAAAATATTTCGATGATGAAGGAAAAGCAGTGAACCAAAGGGTTCAGGTGAATGACAAAACAATGGAATCACTTTAGTGATTCCATTTTATATGGACTCTTTCGAGTTATTCATTTTTACAATAAATTAATTTATTTCTATATCAACATACACAATTTGAGGAAATTTTTCCCTAATTTTTTTTTCTATTTTATCTATATGACTTCCGACTAATCGTGGAATTCGATCAGTCGTCTTAAACATCAATTTAGTAAATTCCTTAAAGTCATCTTTAATGTTATCAAACTCTTCTTTCAAATCGCCGGCTTCATAAATCTCTTCATAGAGCGGTGAGCCATTCCATTCGACAGTAGTATAAATTCGATATTTATTTATATCAATTGCCACTGATTTAAATTCAGATATATTTTCAATACAAGGATCTTTCAATAAAAATTCTATTATTTCTTCCCTTGTTTCTTCATTTAAGGATTTACCAATAATATATTGATGATTTTTAACAATTAATAAAATTGCTAAAAAACCAAGGATAAGACCGACAATTATTCCACCAATTGAGTCATAAATATTATTCCCTGTTAAATGCATCAACAGCTGGGCGGCAAGTGCTACCAAAATACCTAAAACAGCAGCACTGTCTTCGTAAACGACAGCGAGAGTAACAGGATCAGCGTCTTCAAAAATTTTTGCGGAAAATTTTTTTTCTCCTTTTAATTCCAAAAAAGCAATAGTTAAAGTAATTCCCTCAATTACAAAAGCAAGACATAAAACTAAAATAATAAAATAATTCGAATCATGTATATTACTACTCGTATGTTCAATTAAAGAATTGATAGAATGATATACCGTGACCCCAGCTCCAATAAAAAGAATTCCGCAAGCTGATATTAAAGACCAAAAAAATCTTTCAATTCCATATCCATAACCACGATCTTCATCGGCAGGTTTTTTTGATCTTTTTAAACCAACTAATAAAAGTGTCTGATTTAAGGTATCCGCAAAACTATGCACGCTTTCCGCAAACATACTGGCTGAACCAGAAAAAATTGCCACAATTGTTTTAACAATAGTAACTAAAACATTTCCAAAAAGAGCTACGGTGACTGATTTATTTCCTTCTATTTTTTGCTGCATATTATAACTATAGCATATATTTTTTCCAAAAATAAAAAAATCCTTGTATTTTAAGCTTATAAAGGGTATAATAATGCATTATTAAGTAATAACTTGTTTATGAATAGCAGGTAAAATATAAAAATATGGGAAATTTTCAAGGAGGCAATAATGGAGGTGGAGGCTATAGAGGAGGCAACGGTGGTGGAAGATCAAATTTCCGCGGAGGAGATAGAGAAGTTACTATGCATAAAGCTACTTGTGACGAATGCAAAAAAGGTTGTGAGGTTCCTTTTCGTCCATCTGGTGATAAGCCTGTCTATTGTTCTGATTGTTTTAGTTCAAAAAGGAATGATGAAAATAGAGGTGGTGATCGAAATTTTGACAACAGAGCTCCAAAAAGAGACTTCAATAATAATCGATCAAATAATACATCAAATCAACAACCTGTCTTTTCAAAAATCGTAGGTTCTTCTGATGAGACAAAAAAACTATTGGCAGAAATGAACACAAAACTTGATCGTCTTATTAATGCAATAGAAAAACTTTCTCAACCAAAAATGGAAGTGAAGCCTGTCGCAAAAATTGCACCAGTTGTCGTTAAAAAAGTGGAAGTAAAAAAAACACCTACACTAAATACGATAGTTAAAAAAGCCATAGCCTCAAAAGCTCCAATTAAAAAAGTTGTAGCTAAAAAAGTAATAACAAAAAAGAAGAAATAAAAACAAATTAAAAAACCCTCTCCGGAGG
>JBAXFW010000056.1:0-5261 GCA_037139635.1 bacterium
AAATTACTCCTCCTACTACAAAAATATATTTGCAATTTTCTTTTTTTTGCATATTAATTTTAATTTATTTATTTAAATATCTTCTGACTGCCAAGACACTTGAAATCATTCCAAGCAGTACTCCTGATAATAGAATCATTACGAAAATTTGAAAGATATTTGAAAAATAATAGTCATGTAAGTTTAAGCCAAGAAAACTAGTCATATTATTACCCAACCAGCTTGTAGCTGGCCAAAACAATAATAAAGTAATAACTGTCGCTACTATTCCATAAATGGCTCCTTCAATCATAAACGGGCCTCTCACTCTCATCTTTGATGCTCCTACTAATCTCATTACTCCAATTTCTTCTTTCGAAATATAAATCGCTAGGCGAATTGTGTTGAGCGTAATAATAATCGAAAGAATTATTAAAATGAAAGTAATTAAAAATCCAAGCTTTTGAGCTCCAGCAATGATTGCATTCAATCTATCAATCACCAGTTTATTCTGATGATAATTTACTTTATCAATGATGGAACCAAAACCAGAAGTAGAAATACTGTCTGACTTTAAGAAATTTGCAATTGTTTCATACTGAGAAACTTCTTTAGCTTTAACATTTAAATATCCACCCAAAGGATTTTCATTTATTTCATCCAATGCCTGAATTGTAGGATAATCTTCACTATGTCGATCTCGGAAAATTTTCAAGGCTTCATCGCTTGAAGTATAAGCAACACTTGCTACTTCAGGTAATTTTTCAAGAGAATCTTTCAGAGACATTATTTTATCCTCTGAAGCTCCAACATTAAAATAAATTGTTACATCAACTTTTTCTTTTATTTGATTTAAAGAAGAATGCAATACTGCTTGCAGTAAAATGATAGAAGTGATGACAGATAAAGTAATCGTAACTACTAAAATAGCAGCCCAAGAAATAGTTTGATTTCTTTTAAAATTCTTAAAACCGGATTTAATTATTCTTTTCAATAAAATCATAATATTAATTCTTTTTTCTAGAGCCTAATGCCTAGGGCCTAAAACTTACTATTAATTATATCGTATATTTCCCTTCTTTGTCATCTCGAACGACCTTTCCTCGTTCTAGAGTTATCACTCTTTTGTTGATTGAATCAATTACCCCTTTATTGTGAGTGGTTAAAATAACAGTAGTTCCTAGGTCGTTTATCTTTTTTAAAATTTGAATTATTTCATAAGTATTTACTGGATCTAAATTTCCTGTTGGCTCATCCGCAATGATTATCTCTGGCTGATTGATGATGGCTCGTGCAATAGAAAGTCTTTGTTTTTCACCGCCAGACATCTGGCTTGGAAAATGAGTTGACCTATCAGTCAAATCAACGAGGGCAAGCACATGCGGGACGTCACTTGCAATTTCTTCTTCAGATTTACCCACTGCCTCCATAGCAAAAGCTATATTTTCATAAGCAGTTTTATTTGAAAGTAACTTAAAATCTTGAAAAACTACGCCTATTCTGCGGCGAAGATTCATTAAGTCATCACTTTTTAATTTATGAATATCTAAGGACTCAAAAAAAACTGTACCGTCAGTCGGCACATCTTCTGCTAAAATCATTTTTACTAAAGTTGTCTTCCCAGCACCAGAATGTCCTACAATTGAGACAAATTCTCCTTCTTTAACAGTTAAAGTTACATCTTGCAGCGCAACTGAATCTTTATTATAAACTTTTGAAACATTATTAAAGTAAATCACCCTCTTATTCTATCACAAATAAAAAAAAGTCTATATTTGACTTGGCTCAATTTTGATGTTAAGCTATGAGAAATTCAAAGTACCTATTAAATAAAGCCCAACTGCAGGGATTGCAGGTTAATTTCATATTTAAAAAAAATGATAAAAATTAAAAGTTTAATTAGCCGAAAGAAAAAAAATGTTCCGGCTACAAAAACAACTACTGAGCAATTAGTAAAATCCGTTGTGAATACAACGAAAAAAGAAAACTTAAGAAAATGTGCTAGGTGTGGAGAAGCCACAACAAACAGCTACTGCCCTGTTTGTGGATACCCTTGCTAACAGTTAAAAACAAAAACCTAAACCCTTGCAAATGCAGGGGTTATTTTTTTACAAATTTTTTTCAGCTTCAATAAATAAATCAATTTCACCTGCCAAAACAGCATCGACATCCGAAGTCTCAGCGAGCGTTCGATGATCTTTCACCATCTTATATGGGTGTAGTACATAAGAACGAATCTGACTTCCCCATTCTATCTCTGTATCAGCACTTTTTTTCATACTCTCTTCAATACTTTTCTTTTCTTTCTCGGCATTTTTGAAAATTTTAGCTCGCAAGATAGACATAGCACTTTCTCGATTTTGTTCTTGTGACCGCTCGCCCGAAGCATGTACAGAAAGATTGGTCGGTATATGTACGATTCGTACCGCCGTTTCTCTTTTATTTACATTCTGTCCTCCAGGACCTCCTGCTCGAGAAAATTCAATTCGCAGGTCTGCTTCTGGTATTACAAAATCTTTTTCTTCTAATTTTGAAAACTTTGGCAAAACTTCCACTAAAGAAAAAGAAGTATGTCTCAATTTTTTTGCATTAAATGGAGATATGCGCACGAGCCGATGTACGCCGTTTTCATTTCGAAGTGTGCCGTAAGGCCCACTTCGCCCTGAGCGAGCATCGCGAGTCGAAGGGTTGCTAGAAACTTCAAAAGAAACATTTCGATATCCCCCTTGATCATTTTTATGTTCATGGATAAAAGAAATATTCCAATTCTTTCTATCGGCATATTTCATATACATATCGAGTAGCATTTTTGAAAAATCTTCTGCATCGTCCCCGCCTGCGCCTGATACGATAGTCATAATTGCTGGACCTTTATCGTATTTTCCAAAACCACTCTTTTTTTCTTTTAATTCTGAAATTTCTTTAATAGTCGCTTGCGCTTTTGTTTTATCATTCCAAAAAACTGGAGAGAGCATTTCGCTTTCCAATTCTTTTATTTTTTTATCAATATCATTTATATCTTCAGCCATTGTTCTATTATAAGTCTTTTATCTTCGGAAAAAAACTTTTTGGTAAGTTTAAAAAATAGTCATCAATGTAAGGCATCATCGAATCACAAGCCAAGAAACAGCATACAACTTCTCCATCATCATTTCTTAGCTCTTTTAATTTATTTTTCTTTTTATATTCTTTTAATTTCGCTAGAATTGCGGCCAATTGCATACCAGTAGAAGGACCAACAAAAATTCCTAATCGCACCAATTCTAAACTTTTTGAAAATGCAGACTTTGAATCGACGGGAACGATTTCATCCACCACATCTTTCCATTTTATCCCCAATTTATTTATCTCTATTTCGCCTCGAGGTCCTGGAATATGAGAACCTTTTTTTATGGCTGTACCAATAACTTTTATTTCTGGTTTTTTATTCTTTAAATATCCTCCCGCCCCCGTTATAGTCCCTCCTGTTCCAACACTAGCCACAAAAATGGAAAGGTTGTTTTCAAATTGGTACCACAGTTCTTTGCCAATATATTCCACAGACGACTCGACGTTGCCTGAATTTACATATTGATTCAAATTATACCAGCCAGTTTTTTTGCCAAGCACTTTGGCATCATGTATCCCTCCTTCTTCTTCAAAAACTCCTGGACAAGGTGATCCATGCGAAATTAAAAGATTTGTGCCAACTAGTTGAAGTAATTTCTTTTTATGTTCTGGCACGTCTGGGGTAATAATTGCATTCATATTTTTTATACCAAAATATTGAGACAATATAGTCATCGATAGCGCCGTATTGCCAGAAGAATATTCTACTAAATTTTTTATTTTCACCCTTTCTTTTTCGGGAATATTTTTCAACATCATATAGGAAGGCAAAGATTTTATATTTCCAAGTGGAGCCGAGTGTACTAATTTTACAAAAATTCGAACCTTATCTTTTTTATATGGATTGAGGGATTTTGGCAACTCTACCACGGAAGTTAAACCGAAATTACTAGGTAATAAAAAAGACCTAATAGCATCCTCCCCTTCATAAATTTTTTTATTTTTATCGGGCATTTTTATTATCGAGCTAAATTTACTTCCCCTGCAAAAGAACTTTTGGCTTCGCCTCGCATAATAATTTCTCCATTTTCATTTTCTGATATGTAAAGTTCTCCACCTGGCAACTCTATAGTAATTTTAGAATCAATATTATTTTCTTTTTGAATTATCGAATACACAGCACAAGCTCCTGTACCACAAGCGAGGGTTACGCCACATCCCCTTTCCCAAACACTTACTTTATATTTTTTATCATCAATTTTTTCTACTAATTCAAAATTTATTTTATTTGGAAAATTTTTATCATTTTCAATAATCGGACCAATCTTTGCTAAATCAAAAATATCTAAACTTTCAACAAAAGCCACAGCATGCGGATTGCCCACAGAGACAAAATTGAGATCTAAGCCTTCTAAATTTATTTTTTCATTTGGAAAATCCAAATGTTCATACAAAGGCTTTCCCATGTACACAGAAAAACTGCCATCTTCTTCCAAAATCACTTTTTTAATTCCTGCTCGAGTTTCTATTTGGAAAATGTCTCTATCTTTTAGATAGTCATTTTTCAAAAATTTCGCAACACATCGTATTCCATTTCCACACATCTCGGCCATCGTCCCATCTGAATTGTAATAATTCATAAAACAATCGACACCCTTTTCAGAAGTTTCAATCAAGATCAGGCCATCTGCCCCGATACCTTTATGCCTATCACAAAGCAATGCAATATCATTTTTCTCCAATCTTATCCGCCCATTGAAATTATCAATGACGATAAAGTCATTCCCCAAACCATGCATCTTTGTAAAAAAAATATTCATGAGCCACCCCCGAGGATCGAACTCGGGACCCCGTCTTTACGAAAGACGTGCTCTACCAACTGAGCTAGGGTGGCCGACTCTCCTTACTTTGGTGTAAAGATGAGTATCTTTTAAACAAAGCTCGAACCCATTTTAGCAAAAATTTGTAAAAGTTTCCAAGCGAGCCAATGTTTACGCTCCACGCGCGAGGAAACTTTAAACTAATTTCTACGCTCGACCAATGTGCTAATTTTAAGGATTCCGTCCCACTCCGACAAAGTCGGAGTGCCGTCCTCGTCCCATCAATCCCATGCATATTAGATTTCGCGCGGGTTTTTCTTTTTTCGGAATGGCGATGGGACTGCGGGCGGGCTTCTTCAAAGAAGAAGCGACGGAATCCAAAATTCAAAATACATTGTCTCGGGCATTATACCA
>JBAXFW010000057.1:0-5214 GCA_037139635.1 bacterium
GGGAAATGGTTTATAAAGATATAAAATTTTCTGCTTCACCTACACCATTTAGGCATTTGGGTTTTTTCCCAGAACAAGCGAGTCATTGGGATTTAATTGAAGAGAAAATCAAAAACTCAAAAAGAAAAATAAAATTTTTTAATTTATTTGGATACACTGGTATTGCAAGTCTTTTTGCATTAAGGGCAGGAGCTGAAGTTACACACCTTGATGCTTCAAAACAATCCGTTGATTGGTTAAAAGAAAACCAAAAATTGTCTGGATTAAGTGAGATGCCAATGCGTGTCATTGTAGACGATGCATTGAAATTTGTAGAAAGAGAAATAAAAAGAGGTAATAAGTATGATTGCTTAGTAATGGATCCTCCAAAGTTTGGGCGTGGACCAAAAGGAGAAACATGGAAAATTGAAGAGAATTTACCTAAGCTTTTATCTCAAGTAAGAAAGATTTTAAGTGATAAACCACTTTTTGTTATTATAACTTCATATGCGATAGAGTCTTCTTCTCTTTCCTTGGGGCATGCACTTGAAGAAATGATGAAGGACTTTAAAGGTAAAGTTGATACTGGAGAATTATGTATTTTAGAAAAATCAAACAATAGAGCTATCTCTCTGGCGAACACTGCTATTTGGTCTCAAGAATAGTTTTTTCTACTTTCTATTTTTTAGTTCAGAAATTTCTGCCATTAAATCTTGTAGATTTTTTTCTATTTTTTCAAAAATAATTTTTGGTTTTTCTTCTTCTATGTCCTCCACATCTTCCTGAATTTCATCAACGTCTTTTTGAATTTCATCCACATCTTCCTGAATCTCATCAACGTCTTTTTGAATTTCATCCACATCTTCCTGAATTTCGTCGATATCAACAGAGACTTCTTCTAATTCTTCCCCATGTTTATTTACGGTCATTTGAATAAAGATAGAAAGATAAATTGCTTCAAGGGATACGATTGTAGTTAGGACAAGCATTACTTTGTCGAAACCAATATTAGAAAAAGCCAAAGATACCATGACTATAAAAAATAATGTATGTACCAAAAGGGAATTGGATGAACCAATCCATTTGATGAATGTGCCAGAGATGCTTCCTATTTTTTGTTTTCTTTCTTTTTTGTGCATTTTAGTATTTTAAAAGACCTTTCGGTATTTTTTTTATTACATTTTTATTATAGCATTTTTTTGCTATAATGGGGAAATGGAAAATACACAAAATATAGTGACAAGTAAATATAAGCTAAACATAGGTTTTTTCTTTTTATGTTTAGGATTACTGATAACATTAGTAACTTCAGTAGTTTCATTACTTAATTTGATTTTTAGTGTCCTTGATAAGCAATTTCCAGATGTGTTAAATGCTACTTATCAGTATGGTTACTCTTCTTATTCATATGATAGTATTCGGGCTTCATTGGCAACTTTGATAATTTTCTTTCCTATTTTTCTTGTTGTATCATTTTTTTGGAGAAAATGCATAAAGGGTGAGATGAGCCATGTAGATGAGGTAATTAAAAAATGGGTAATATATATAATTTTATTTCTTTCTGCTATTGTCGTAGCCATTGATTTAGTAGTACTTGTTAGATATTTTGTTTCAGGAGAGATAACTAGTAGATTTATTTATAAAGTTCTTGCTACTTTTGTGACCGCAGCTATCATTGGTAAGTATTTTTACATTTCAGAATTTTGGAAAAAAGAAGGTTTAATTAAAAAACTAAATAAAATAATTAATCCAGTTGCTGCTATTTTATTGGTATCATTTGCAATAGGATATAGTTTTTTTGTAATGGGCAGTCCAGCGAAGCAGAGACTTTTGAGGTTGGATGATAAAAGAGTTACTGATTTACAAAGCATTCAATATCAAATTATTAATTATTGGCAACAAAAGGAAAAATTACCTGAGAGTCTCGGGCTTTTATCGAATCCAATGACTGGTTTTTCTTTGCCCGTACCTCCAAATTTTACGAACGGTGAAAAATATGTATACAACATTAAAGATGAAAAAAAATTAACTTTTGAGTTATGTGCAGATTTTTCTTTAGCAATGCCGAAAGGTTGGCAAGAAAATGGTGGGTATTATGGAGGTAGTGTTGTACCAATTGTTGATAAGACTTCAACTAATGTCCAATATCCTGTCGGTGGCACAAATGATTCTTGGGACCATCAAACGGGAAATACTTGTTTCTTACGTACGATAGATAAAGATATTTATCCACCATTTCAAAAGGTAAAATAAAAATGAATCCCGATAGAAATTTAATAGATACACAAAAGAATAATAAATTTTGAAGGGAGAAATATAAAATATAATAATATTATTAATTAATAATTAAATTTCACACGGGATGAAAAATTACGACCATAAAAAAATTCCCACCTCCGCTAAAGCTTCGGACGGACAAGGAAAAAAAATTAAGGAATATAATCATACGAAAATAGAACGTAAATGGCAATTAGAGTGGGAGAAGAAGAAAATCTATCAAGCTTTTTCTATTTCTAAGAAAAAAAAGTTCTATTCTTTAATAGAATTTCCATATCCATCCGGAGACGGTTTGCATGTCGGGCATGTTCGAGCTCATGTAGGTATGGATATTGTTTCCCGTAAAAAGAGAATGGAAGGACACAATGTCCTTTACCCTATTGGCTGGGATGCTTTCGGATTGCCTGCAGAAAATTACGCTATAAAAACAGGCAAGCAGCCAAAAGCCATTGTTAAAAAAAATACAGATACTTTCAGGAAACAAATAAAATCTGTTGGTATTTCTTTTGATTGGTCTCGAGAAATAAATACGACTGACCCAGCATACTATAAATGGACACAATGGTTATTTTTACAATTTTTTAAAAAAGGTTTAGCTTATAAAACTAAAAGTGAAATAAATTGGTGTCCAAAAGATAAAATTGGTTTAGCGAATGAAGAAGTGGTAGATGGTAAATGTGAACGTTGTGGAACTCCTACTGAAAAAAAAGAAAAGGAACAATGGATGCTTGCTATTACTAAATATGCTGAAAGATTAGATAAAGATTTAGATTTAGTTGATTATCCAGCCCGAGTAAAATCTTCACAAAGAAATTGGATTGGTAAAAGTGTAGGAAGTGAAATTGAATTTAAGACAAGTATTAATAGAAACATAAAGGTTTTTACAACTCGCGCCGATACTTTGTTTGGTGTGACATATGTAGTACTTGCTCCAGAACACGCAAATATTGGAGAGTTTCTTGTACAATCAAAAAATATGGCTGAAGTGTCTGAATATGTTCGAAAGGTTAAAAATAAAACTGAAATAGAGAGGACAGGAGAAGATAAAGAAAAAACAGGAATAGAACTGAAGGGGATTAAAGCAATAAATCCTGCCAATGGAGAAGAAATTCCAGTTTATGTCGCTGATTATGTTTTAGCTGGATATGGTACCGGAGCTGTAATGGCTGTGCCGGCACATGATGAACGAGACTTGTTGTTTGCCAAAAAATATAATTTACCGATAAAAAGAGTCGTAGAGCCAAAATTTGTAGCCTCTGAAGGAGACGCAAAAGTTCACACTGATTTGCCTTTTATTAAAAGAGATGCAATTTGTGCAATTATCCGAAATCCTAAGAATGATAAATATTTATGCACTAGCTGGAAAAATTATCACATGCATGGATTGGTCACAGGTGGAATTGATCAAGGGGAAGACCCAGTCGAAGCTGCACTGAGAGAGATTAAAGAAGAAACAGGATATAAGAACGTAAAATTAGTAAAAAATCCAAACTTCGCATTACATAGTCAGTTTTATCATCGCGTGAAAAAAGAAAATCGCTGGGCACGGTTTCAATATTTTTTCTTTGAATTAATAGATGAAGAAAAAGATATAGTAAATAAAAAAGAAATTTCTTTACATGATGTTGTTTGGAAAACAAAAGAAGAAATTAAAACATTTTTTACGGTAATTGAAGGGCAATTTACTTTTAATTTTATAAACGATCCAGAGTATATCTTTACTGAAGATGGCATTCTTCATTTTTCTGGACAGTTTGATGATATGGAGTCGGAAGAAGCAAGAAAGAAAATCACAGAATTTGTCGGTGGAAAAATGGTTACTAAATTTAAATTACGCGATTGGGTTTTTTCTAGGCAGCGATACTGGGGTGAACCTATCCCAGTCGTTAATTGCGAAAAATGCGAATATGTTCCTGTTAAAGAGAAAGATTTGCCAGTGAAATTACCTGAAGTAAAAAGCTATAAGCCGACTGATAATGGAGAATCACCACTTGCGGCAATTCATTCTTGGGTAAATACTAAATGTCCAAAATGTGGTGGTAAAGCTAAGAGGGAAACAGACACAATGCCAAATTGGGCAGGAAGTTCATGGTATTATTTGCGTTACGTAGACCCAAAAAATAAAAAAAAATTTGCAAGTAAAAAGAATCTTAAATATTGGACACCAGTTGATTGGTACAATGGAGGCATGGAACATACGACACTTCACCTTTTGTATTCTCGTTTTTGGCATAAGTTTTTTTATGATTTAAAGCTTGTTCCAACCAAAGAACCATATATGAAGCGAACTTCACATGGAATGATTTTAGGTGAAGGTGGGGTAAAAATGTCTAAATCACTTGGCAATGTAATAAACCCTGATGAAATTGTAAAAATTTATGGAGCAGATACTTTAAGAGTTTATGAAATGTTTATGGGGCCATTTGAAGATTCGGCACAATGGAATACAGAAAGTATAATCGGCTCTCGAAGGTTTATAGAAAAAGTTTGGAGAATTGGTACTGAGTTAAATAAAAATTATGCAGGTGGAAGGTTCCGTCCAAAGGATGGAGTAAAGCCAAATAATTTATATTTAACGAAGCTACTTCATAAGACCATAAAAAAAGTAGAGGAAGATATTGAGGGTATGCGTTTCAATACTGCGATTTCAGCAATGATGATTTTAGCAACTGAAATGGAAAAAGTTCAAGGGCTTCCCTTGGAAGATTATAAAAAGTTTTTGAAAATTTTAGCTCCATTTGCACCACACGTGACAGAAGAAATTTGGCGAGAGTTTGGTGAGAAAAAAACAATTCATCTAAGTGAATGGCCAAAATGGGATAAAGAAAAAATTATTGACGATGAAGTAAAAATTGCAATTCAGATCAATGGTAAGGTTAGAACAGAAATAATGATAAATGTGACAGAGACTGAAGAAGAGATAAAAAAGAAAGTTGTAATGAATGAAATAGTTTTAAA
>JBAXFW010000058.1:0-5214 GCA_037139635.1 bacterium
AGAAAAAAATTATACTGGTATGGGAAAATTTATTGAAAGTATTAATGGTATAAAAAATGGTGAAAAAAATTGGATATATTATGTAAATGGTCAAAAGGCAAATATCGGTGTGTCGAATTATAAAATTAAAAATGGAGACATTGTCTCGTGGAAATATGAAAAATAAAAAAATAGCTTTGCTTATAATAATACTTCTTTTTACTTCAACAAAAATATTTGCGGATGATGTCATTCCACCAACCCCCCTCGATCCAGTTAATATTCACTTAACGATGACAGACAATACTGGTTCTTTGTATGATCAAGTAATAAATGTTAATGCTTGCAATAGCGACAACGGAACAACTTCAGAATTAAAAATAACCGCCTACTGTGCAATATTGCAGTCGGGTATAACTAATGATTGGAACTGGAGTTGGCCACCTGGTGCTTTTTTAAACTCTTTAAATAATATTGCGGGCTATACCAGTAAAGATGCAAACAATAATGATGTATATCATTATTGGAGTTGGTCTTTGAATAATACAGAAGGAATGATTGGACTAAATCAATACATACTACAAACCAATGATTTAGTCTCATTAAACTTTATTGATCCTATTACACCTACCCCGACACCTGAAATAGTTCCTACTCCTCACAGTAGTGGTGGAGGAGGAGCTCTTCTTCAGCCAACAACCCAAGTAATAAAAAATACTTTTAATATAAAAAAAGCCTATGAATTTTTAGCATTACAACAAAAAGAAAATGGCTCATTTGGTACCGATCTATATTCTGACTGGTCTTCCTTTGCATTTGCCTCAAATTCTGATTATCAAACACAAAAAGATAAATTGATTAAATATCTTACAGAAGTAAAAACAGCAAATTATCAACTCACAGATTACGAAAGACACGCAATGGCACTAATGGCTCTTGGGATAAATCCGTACGCCGTAAATGGAGAAAACCATATTGAAAAAATTATCTCTAGTTTTGATGGAACACAATTTGGAGATAAAGAAGAAGACAATGATGATATTTTTGCTTTAATTGTATTACAAAATGCTGGATACACCATAAACGACAAAATTATTTCAGATGATTTAAATTTTATTCTTTCAAAACAAAAAGAAAATGGTTCATGGGACAATAGTGTAGATATGACTGGAGCAGCCATAAGTTCTATCGCAACCTTTGCAGGAGAAAATTTTCTTTTGCGAGGTGTCTCGCAGGCCGACGGGCCGAGAGCAAGCGTCTGGAAAGCAACGTCAGACAGCGACCTCGAAAAAGAAGAATTTTCAACAGCAAAGAAAATTATTTCAGTTTTAAGCAAGGCAAAAGAATATCTAAAGCAAAATCAAAAAGACGACGGTGGTTTTGGAAATGTATCCTCTACTGCTTGGGCAATGGAAGGAATCATTGCACTAAATGAAAAACCTGAAGATTGGATACCTGCCCGCCCTCATGAAAATTCAGGAGCAGGCGAGAAGAATAACAATACTCCCCTAGATTACCTTGCGACAAACCAAGACATCGATGGCGGAATGAAAGAATATAGTTTAGAAAATAGAATCTGGCAAACATCCTATGTACTTACTTCTTTGTCTGGCAAAACCTGGAATCAGTTAATGCAAAAATTTGAAAAACAAGTTACTGAAATTAATGAAATAAAAACAGAAGTAAAAATTGAAAACATAAAAAAAAATACACAGCCAAAAATAAAACAAATATCAAAAAAAATAAATAGCTTGGCCTCAGTAAACGTCGCTTCCACTATTTCAGCAGTAGACCAAAACATAGAGCCAGTAAAAAAACAAACTTGGTTTAGGCGATTTATAAATAAGCTTTTTGGGTTATAAAATTCCCCTCTCCGAAATTCGTAGAGGAGGTTAGGGGTGAGGTTTGTTTATTTTATTACTACAAAAAATCCAAGCAATACTGCTACTAGGTTTAGTATTGAGTGAGTAATTGATATTAATACTAAATTTGGGTATTTGATATATAGCCAAGCAAAGAAAATTCCTGATACAAAAGCGAGTGGCAAGCCAATGCCAAGATTTGGGAAAATAATGTGTAGAATCGTAAATAAAATAGCATTAATAAAGATCACTAAATAATCTTTATTATAAAGTTTTTTTAACATTGGAATAAGAAAAGATCGGAAAGCAAATTCTTGGAAAAAAGAAATGGGGATGAAAAATATCCAAGTACGGATGATGTAGCTTCTAACATCAAGATCTGGAATATTTAATTTATGACTAATCAAGAAAAGTCCTAGCACCCCAACTGCCAAAAAAGATAAATAAAATGGAATAGCTTTCTTGAAATTATCATGTCTTATACCCATTTCCTCAAAAGTCCATTCCTCTTTCTTAATTATTCCGTAGATTATAAGTGAGTTCAATGCTAGTAATACCATTCTCCAACTAATCGGTATGATATGAAAATAAATCAAAAAAACCGGCAAGATAAAAATAATGAATATCTGCACAAGTATTAATCTTTTTGATGGTATGTTTTTCATTTTATCTATTATACTTTTTTATTTATCAATTCCAAAACTTTTTCTTTAATTAAAGAAATCACATCTTCCGCAATTTTTTCCGTCACAAAATCTGGATTCGGTATTTCCCAATAATCGTATTTATATTTTGAAAGGTACGAAGGAAGATATTCTTTCTCTGCCATTACTATTATCTCACCTGCATCAGTTAAATACTCTTCTTTTAGTTGCTTACAAGTATAGTTCTCTATATCTATGCCATATTTTTTAGCCGCTAAAAAATACGTACCAAGCTCAGGGAAACAAGTGAGTTTCATCCCTTCATGCCCCTGTTCCGCCACATGTGTGCCATAACTAAATGCACTTGAACCATCTTCTGAATATTTATCATAAAAACCTTTTGCAATTGGACTTCGGAACATATTTCCATGACAAATAAAAACTACTTTTTTCATAAATATATTTTAAATATTTTTCTCTAATTCTTCTTTTAATAAAGGAACTATTTGTTTTCTCATTATTAGATCTGGCCTTTCTGCTACAAAATCATTAAATTTAACACTTAATATTTTTTCTAAGATTTTTTGTGTTTCAGTATCACTAGTTATAAAATAGTTTTTACACTCATCAAGTTCAATCGTATTCTGAAATAATAAATCTAATTCCATTCTTTCTTTGATTTCTTCTAAAATTATTAGAATATCACTCAACCTAACTTCAATTAATTCTTTAGCTCCAACCATTTCTATCTGAGCTATGCCTAATTTTTTACTACCCATATTAAACCAAGCCAGATCTCCTAAAATCCTTTCTTTTAGTTTATCTCCAGATAAATCAGACTTCGATTTAAATATTTTTTTTGAAAAATCAGGTTCCAATTTGGCTATTTTATTTAAATATTCAAAAGCTATTTTATCCCTATCAGTGGTTACTCCACCTTTAAAATTCAAAGTATTTGATATTATTGCTCCACATAATAAAATAGCTGAATCTTTTGATATTTCTATATTATTTTTTATAAATTTTTCTGCGACCAAGGTAGAAGCCGAACCTACTAGTTCTATTTGAACTTTAGCATTTGGAAATTTATCTGCCTCATGTACTTTTCTATGATCAATAATCTCAATTACTTTTTCTGGAGCTATTTTGCCTTCAATCCCGATCAAGTCACTTGCATCAACTAAAATAACTTCTTCATAATCATCAGCATTAGATATTATTTGTGGATATTTAATATGGTAATTATCTAAAATATATCTTGCTTCATCGTGAGGCTGTCCAATTAAACCAACTATCGAAGTTTTCCCTATTTTATTTAAAAACTCAGAATAAGCAATTGTCCCAGCAACTCCATCAAGATCTGGATTTACATATCCTGTAATTAATATTGGTCTCATAAATTTATTCCTAAATTTTTTAAATCCTCTTTTAATTTTTCATTCGTAGTAAACAAAACCGGAATATAACCTATCTCGTTCGCACCCTTCAATGAATTTTCTGTGTCATCAACAAAAGCAACTTCGCTGCTTTCTACTCCAATTTTATTAAATAAAATCTTGAAAATTTCTGGTTGTGGTTTATAACAACCAACTTCTGCTGAAATTACAATTGAGTCAAATAGTTCTGCCAACTTTAGATCTTCCAACTCTTTCCTTAGAGAAGTATAATTGTTACTCAGTAACCCAATTTTATAGTTTAAATTTTTCAATACTTGAATCATTTCTATGAGTTCAAAATTGAGTTTCTTCGTATCTTTATCTATTTTCTTAATTTCAAGTACTTTTAAAATTTGCTCATCCGATGCACCCAGCTCTTTTGCAGTTAAAGCATAAACTTCTTCATAAGTTTTTTTTCCTGTATTACATAAATAATTTAAAGAAAAATATACTTTATCCCAATCTCCTTCTTTAATTTTTAAATAATCTACGACTTCTTTATTAAAGTCTGGATTAATTATCTCTATCACTCCACCATAATCAAATGCTATCGCTTTTATCATAAAATTTTACAAGGATTGCCTTAAGTTAGAAATTTTAATTACTAATTCTTTTACTGGATCAATAAAATGCTTTTTATAATCTTCTATTAATAAATCTCTTACTTCTAACGGATAAACCAGCATAGTACTCAATTTTTCTATTTTAATCCATAATGGCTCATAAAAATCTTTTCCCTCGAGCATTTTCATTTTTTCCTCAGAGTCTTCTCTTAATTTTGGTTCTCCTTTAACATAATCACACAAATAGAAAAATTGCTGAGTACCATCATCATAAATATGATGATACAACAACTTATTAATGCTCACATCGATAGTTGTTTCTTCTTGCATTTCGCGAATTACAGCTTGCTCCACACTCTCTCCATCTTCTACTCCTCCTCCTGGAAAAACAAAATATTCTTTTACATTTTTTCTATATATCAAAAGAACTTCATCTCCTACTGCCAGACAGCCTGTTGAGGGAGCGGACTCAAGGGTTGCGGTTGTACTTGTTAAAGCTGTAACCGAATAGTTGACCGCATCACCGCCGTCAGCGCAGCAGCGCGTCCACCGCGGGCCCGAGCGAGTCCGGGGCCGCCGGGTCGAAGCCGTCGTGGCGGTAGACCACCTGGCCGCCCCGCACGACCCAGACGGTCGGCGTCATCCGCACCTTGTACATCCGCGCGACCAGGCCGCGCTCGTCCAGCAGGACGGGAAAGCCGAGCGCCTTCTCCCCCGCGAACACCACGGC
>JBAXFW010000059.1:0-5197 GCA_037139635.1 bacterium
AAATAAAACGATAGAAGAATCAGCCAAAGCCCTTGAAGAAGAACTAAAAGAAGAAGTTGTAATAGAATAATTTTATTTATACTATCTTAAAAAAATACACTAATTTCCAAAAAGTACTTTCGGTGCTATAATCTTTTTATGATTCTTAACGTAATTAAAATATTTTTGCCTACTGCATTGGCTTTTTTGATTGGTATTGCCATTACTCCAATCGCGACACATTTTTTCTATAAATACAAGATGTGGAAAAAACACTCTAGAAATGAAAGCACAAATCTTGAATTTCAAAAAATACACAATGAAGCGGAAGAATTACGTACCCCAAGAGTCGGAGGAATGATAATTTGGATTTCAGTTATTTTAACTACTGTAATAATTTTTCTTCTTTCGTACATTTTTCCGTCAGAGCTTTCCTCAAAATTAAATTTTTTAAGTCGTAATCAAACCTTAATCCCATTTCTTACTTTAATTTTTGGCTCACTCTTGGGGCTTTCTGATGATTTAATGCAAATTTACGGAAAAGGAAAATGTTCCAGAGATGACAAATCTTGGAGATATTGGAAAGTTGGTATTATAACTTTCATTTCTCTTTTGATTGGGTATTGGTTTTATTTTAAACTAGGAATAGATTCGATTCACATTCCTTTTGACGGAGCTTTATATTTAGGAATTTTTATAATTCCTTTTTTTGTAATTGTATCGTTAGCAACTTTTTCAGGTGGAGTTATCGATGGCATAGATGGACTTTCAGGTGGAGTTTTTTCAGTAATATTTTTATCATATTCAGTAATTGCCTTTACTAATAACCAAATAGATCTAGCAGCATTTTCGGCAGTATTGGGAGGTGCTACCATGGCTTTTCTTTGGTTTAATATACCTCCTGCTCGATTTTATATGGGTGAAACAGGAATGATGGGACTGACTATAACTCTAGCTACTATTGCCGTGCTTACTGATTCTGTTTTAGTTTTACCTATTGTTGCTTTGCCACTTGTAGTGACATCTTTATCAGTAATTTTACAAGTACTTTCTAGAAAATTTAGAAATGGTAAAAAAATATTTAAAATTTCACCACTTCATCATCATTTTGAAGCTATCGGATGGCCAAGTTATAAAGTCACAATGCGATATTGGATTTTGTCTATTATGTTTGCAATTATTGGAATTATTTTGGCGGTAATTAGTAGATAAAAATGAATCTCGTTAGAAATATGAAAAAAATATATTACAACAAAATTTTATTAAATAGTGAATTTCTAACGGGATGAAAGAAAAAAAAGTAGATAAATTTTTTCTAACAATTGTGATATTACTACTCGTCTTAGGAGTAGCGATGTTTATTTCAGCTTCACTTGGTTTTTTAGCTCGCAATGAAAAAATATTTTATAATATACTTTTTACTCAACTAGTTTTGGGCTTTGGGTTAGGTACGCTTGGAATGTATTTTTCGTATAGAATTAATTACAAGTTTTGGCGCAAATATTCCTTGTATTTATTTTTAGCTTCAATCGCTATTACAGCTTTAGTTTTTGTTCCAGGCCTAGGATGGAGTCATGGTGGAGCTGAAAGGTGGATTAAAATACCGTTTTTGGGAACTTTTCAGCCTGCTGAATTACTAAAATTTGGTTTTATAATTTATTTTGCTGCTTGGCTTTCTTGGGCAAAAAATAAAGTTAAGGATTTTAAATTCAGTATCCTACCTTTGGTAATAATGATTGGAATAATTGCTTTCGTTCTTTTAAAACAACCTGATACAAAAAGTTTAATTTTAATTATTGTTACAGCATTAGCTATGATTTTTTTTGCGGAAGTGCCCGTTAAATATATTTTTATTTTAATTTTTGGTTCAGCCATTTTGTTTGCTGGTTTAGTATTCTATACTCCATATTTGCAAGATAGAGTAAAAACTTTTATGGACCCAAGTAGTGATCCTAGGGGCTCATCGTATCAAATTCAGCAATCGCTTATTGCCATAGGTTCAGGTGGCGTACTTGGTCGTGGTTACGGACAGAGTGTTCAAAAATTTAGCTATCTTCCTGAGCCACAAGGGGATTCAATTTTTGCTGTTCTTGCAGAAGAATTAGGATTAATTGGAACAATTTTTACAGTGCTTCTATATTCCTTCTTTGCTTTAAGAGGATTGCGTATAGCAAATCGTTCTCCGGATCTTTTCAGTAGACTTTTAGTTTGTGGAATTGTTATACTGATTACAGCGCAATCATTTATGAATATTGCGTCTACTACTGGAGTTATACCTTTAACAGGGGTTCCTCTAGTATTTATGAGTCAAGGTGGAACTTCTCTTATGATATATTTAATTGCTTTAGGAATTGTATTACAGATATCTAAATATCAAAAAAAAGTAGAGTAATATGTATGAAAAATTCAAATTGTAAAAATTGCAAAAAAGACTTTATTGTTGAGCAAGAAGATTTGAACTTTTACGAACGTATTGGAGTTCCAGCACCTACTTGGTGTCCAGAATGTCGCCAACAGCGCCGCTACGCTTGGCGCAATGAAAGAACCCTATATCGGAGGAACTGCGACTTATGTGGCAAAAGTACTATTACTATTTATTCACCCAATAAAAATTTAAAAGTTTATTGTGTAAAGTGTTGGTGGAGTGATAATTGGGACCCATTTTCTTATGGGGTGAATTTTGATTTCCTAAGACCATTTTTTGAACAATTTAAAGAATTACAATTACAAGTTCCAAGAATTGCATTATTTAATACGAATAATACAAATTCAGAACATAGCAATCATTCTGGTGATAATCGAAATACATATTTGTCTTCTTGTTGTTATTATAACGAAGATATTTTGTATTCAAATTGGATTATGAAGTCTAGAAATTGCATAGACTGTAGCTATATCTATGAAAGTGGAGAAATGCTTTATGAATGTGTTGATTCAAGAAAATCCTATAAATGCCAATTTGGTTTTCTTTTAGAGAATTGTTTGAACAATTTTTATTGTTTCGATTGCCACAATTGTCAAAATTGTTTTTTGTCTTCTAATCAGCGAAATAAAAATTATATTTATAAAAATAAACAATATACTAGAGAAGAGTATTTGGTAAAAATAAAAGAATACGACTTGGGCTCACATAAAAATCGTGAAAATCTATATATGCAATTTTTAGAATTGATGCGAAGTAATTCTATACACCGCTATGTAGTAAGTGAGCGTAATACAAATTGTGCTGGCAGCATGATTTTTAATAGCAAGAATTCAAAAATCTGTTTTGATGTTGATTCGATAGAAGATTCTAAATATATTTATTCAGCTATTTCTTTAAAATCTTCTATGGATTTATATCACATTGGTTGGGGAACAGAGCTAGCTTATGAAATACATGGCGGGAAGGGTCATTATAATGAGCAATTTTGTAATCATGGAGAAATGAATTCTAATACTATGTATTCTGATTCTTGTCAGAATAGTCAAAATATTTTTGGTTGTATTTCAGTCAAAAAAGGTGAGTATGTGATATTAAATAAAAAATATAAAAAAGAAGAATATAAAATTTTAAAAGAAAAAATAATTGAGCATATGAAAAAAACTGGTGAGTATGGAGAATTTTTTCCACCCAATATTTCTCCAGTTGGTTATAATGAAACGCAAGGAAATTATTGTATGCCCCTAACGCGTGAAGAAGTTTTAGCACGGGGTTGGCAATGGGAAGAAAAAGTACCTGGAATATTTGATAAAGAAAATATTGACGAAAAAGAAATTCCTGATAATATCGAAGAAGTTGATGAAAGTATTTTTTCTAAAATTTTAAAATGCAATGAATGCACGAAGAATTATAATATTGTACCCAATGAGTTTTCTTTTTATAAAAATGAAAAAATTCCGTTACCACGAAAATGTCCAGAGTGTCGTTATAAAAGAAGATTTTCAATTCGACTTCCTAGAAAACTCTGGCACCGAGGATGCATGAATGTAGGTTGTAAGAATGAATTTGAGACGAGTTATTCCCCAGAACGACCTGAGATAGTTTACTGTGAACAGTGCTATAATAATAAGGTTTATTAATCAAACGATTTAAAATATGAAAATAATTTTTACAGGTGGGGGAACAGGGGGGCATTTTTATCCAATAATTGCTGTCGCCCAACAAGTCAATAAAATTGTCGACCGTGAAAAAATTCTCGGCGTGAAGCTTTATTATTTATCCGATAGTCCTTATGACAAAGAAGCACTTTTTGAAAATGGAATTAAATATGAAGAGATAAAAGCTGGTAAAATGCGAACATATTTTTCTACAAAAAATTTCTCTGATATGTTTAAAACTTTTTTTGGTGTACTGAATGCTTTGTATAAAGTATTTACAATTTATCCTGATGTTATTTTTGGTAAAGGAGGATACGCAAGTTTTCCGACCCTTGTAGCTGCCAAGATTTTAAGAATCCCAGTTGTGATTCATGAATCAGATTCTGCTCCCGGCAGAGTAAATGAATGGGCGGGTAAATTTGCTCAGAAAATTGCTATTTCGTTTAAAGAGGCGGTAGATTATTTCCCGAAAGAAAAAGTCGCATACACGGGACAACCAATAAGGCTTGAAATAGAACGTCCTGCTGACCATAAAGAAGGACTTGATTATTTTAAATTGGAATCTAATTTACCAGTTATTTTTATTTTAGGAGGTTCACAAGGAGCCGAGTTAATTAATAATACTATTATAGACGCCCTTCCTCGTTTAATAAAAAATTATCAAATTATTCATCAAACTGGTGTTCGAAATTATAAAATGGTTACTGAGCGTTCAAGTGTTTTGCTTTTAGATGATAAAAACAAATCGAGATATCAAGCTTTTTCTTTTATCAATCCGCTTGAGATGAAAATGGCAGCTGGTGTCGCAAGTATTATAATCTCTCGAGCTGGTTCGACTTTATTTGAAATTGCTTCTTGGGGCATACCTTCGATACTTGTTCCGTTTACAGAATCAAATGCAGATCACGCAAAGAAAAATGCTTTCGCTTATGCTCGTACTGGTGCTTGCACGGTCATTGAAGAGATGAATATGACAGCAAATATTTTAAGTTCTGAGATAGAAAGAATTATGGAAAGTGGTGCTACGCAAGAACACATGGCTTCATGTGCCAAAGCTTTTAGTAAGCCAGGTGGAGCTGAAAAAATCGCCCAAGAGCTGATAAACATAGGTTTATCTCACGAATAAATTGTTTAATTT
>JBAXFW010000060.1:0-5084 GCA_037139635.1 bacterium
CAAGTCCGGGGAATAATACTGCGACAGGAAATGCTTCACCGATTGTTGTCACTGGTTTATCAAATGGTACAGCTTATACTTTTACAGTTGTTGCAGTAAATGCAGTTGGACCAAGTATTTCATCTGACCCATCTCTTGCAATTACTCCAGTGACAATACCAAATGCTCCGACGACAGTGACAGCTATTCCTGGAAATAGTCAAGCAACAGTTTCATTTGTAGCACCTCTTTTTGATGGAGGAACTCCTATCACAAGTTATACTGCAATTTCAAATCCGGGAAATAAAACAGCGACAGGAATTGCTTCACCTTTGATTGTGACAGGTCTTACAAATGGCTCTACTTATACTTTCACAGTGATAGCTGAAAATGCAGTGGGTCCAAGTTTACCTTCAGCACATTCCAATGATGTGACTTTGTATACAGAACCAACTGAACCTATAAATCTAGCAGTTACAGTACTCGGTAGTAGTGTAAGTCTTTCTTGGTCAGCACCAATTTCAAATGGAGGAAGTGCAGTGACGGATTATGTTATTGAATATCAATTGACGACAGGAGGAACTTGGGCAATTTTTGCTGATGGAACAAATACAGATACGACAGCTACAATCATAGGATTATCAAATGGGACTTCATATGATTTTCGAGTGAAAGCTGTAAATATAATTGGTCCAAGCATTCCTAGTCTAGTCGTGACGGCTACTCCTGGTGAGCCTGCTCACGTGTCGGTTGAAAGTTTTTCAGATTTAACTGTGTCGAGTATTAGTACACAAATACATATAAAAAATGAAGGGCATATAGAATACGAATATCATTACACTTATTGTGTTACTGATTCGGAGTTGAATCTTTGTGGTGGTGGAGACGATATTTCAAGTGGGGCAGGTTCTACTCTCATACAACAAGGTGGGGATTATTTTGAAACAATAAATTCAGTTGTTCCAATTCCCGGTAATTATTATTTTCATATAAAAGTTTTTTATGGATCTGTTTTTTCAAATGCATTTCAATCATTTACTGCACTTCCTACATTCCCAGATAGACCGACTGATATTGTCGCTCTCGCAGGGAATGCACAAGCAACTGTTTCATTTATTCCACCAGCGTTTAATGGAGGAAGTGCGATTACAGGATACACTGTGAGTTCAAATGCAGGAGGAATTACAAGTGCGGGGAATAGTTCTCCGATTATTCTTACAGGTCTTACAAATGGAGTAGCATATATTTTTACAGTTACTGCAACGAATGCTATTGGGACAAGTCCATCTTCACTGCCTTCAAATAGTGTGACGCCAGTTACAATCCCTGATGCACCATCAGGAGTTACAGCTTTAGCAGGGAATACGCAAGTTATTTTATCTTGGACTCCACCTTCGAATAATGGAGGCACACCTATTACTGATTATGTTGTTGAGTATAAAATTGCAACAGATATTATTTATTTAATTTTTGCTGATGGAGTTTCTACAGTTGCAAATACTACTGTCACAGGGCTTACAAATAATTTAACATATGATTTTCGAGTTTCTGCCGTGAACGCTGTTGGACAAAGTAATGTTAATGGCACAAATGCTACATTGCCTGCAAATGTGCAACCTTCTCGAGGAGGGGGAGGAGGTGCAGGTTTTATTTCTCAAGTGCCTCCTCAAACGCAAATGCCACCTACTATAATAGAAACACCAATACAAGAGTTAGCGGATTCGATGGGTTCGACGGGTTCGGCAAGCTCACCGCAGGCAAGCTCACCGCAAGCAGGATCATCGCAGGCAAGTTTAGGGAAAGTAAAAAATCCAAAAACTACAAAAGATACAAGCAGTTCTACTTCAAAAATAACACCAAATGTCTCAACTCCAAATACACAAGTAAATAAAAATGAAGTGCGAGCAACTCCAACTGAGGCATCAAAGATTCCAATTTTTCCAGAAATAAAAGTTGATAATAAAATAAAAAATATAATATTATATATTATTGTTGCACTTGGTTCTGTGGCTGTTATTGGCGGAGGAATTATGTTATTTATTAGAAGAAGACTTAAGACTAAATCCAGTGAAATTGGATCGTCCGACACTTTTGATAAAGCGTTTATGGAAAATGAACCGCCAAAAATTAAAAGAAAAATTTAATTGGTTAGAATTTATTAAAAGATGTATAATTATAAATAAGTTTATTATAAATAAAAAAAATAAAATATATGGCAAATACAAAAAATATCGCAGAAACAGCTGTGACAAATACAACTAGTCAAGCAAAAGTTCTCACAGTAGTAGTGCTTGATGACAAAAATGTTCCCACAGAAGGTGCTCGTGTATCTATCAAACCATCAGATGCATCAAATACTACAAATAGTGTAGGAGAAGCGCAATTTACGCTTGGTAGTGCGACAAAATATGACATCACTGCATCATATGGTTCGAAAACTGTGACGGTGCCATATTATGTGACAAAAGACGGAGCGACGAAATTGGTAGTGAATCCAACTTATGTTAGAAGTATAGAAAATAAATTACATCCATCACTTATAAGTTCTCAATTTTTACTTTATTCAGGAATAGGTTTAGGAATAATTATTGTTCTATTTTGTATTTGGAAATTTTTTATAAAAAAGAAGAAATAGCCATAGGCAAGGCCTATGGCTAGAATTTTGTGCGCGATACAGGATTCGAACCTGTGACCTACCCCACGTCAAGGGGTCGCTCTACCAACTGAGCTAACCGCGCATACTCTCAATATACAAAAAAATAATTATAATTACAACTAATAAAAAACAATCTACGCGATAGCGTAGATCGTTTTTTATTTTAATAGATTAATTCATTTTTTCTTCAATTCTTTCAAGTGCAAGGATGAATGCTCCACGTCGTAAGTCAGTAGAATATTTTTTGCCATTTTCAAATACTTTTTGTGCTGCATCATGCATCATTGGTTGTAGTTTTTCGAAAACTTCTTTTTCACTCCAATTTTCTCCTTTTAAATTCTGCTCCCATTCAAAACAAGATACAGTGACACCCCCAGAATTTGCTAGAACATCTGGAATAATAGGTACTCCTTTTTTGAATAAAATTTCATCTGCCGCTGGATTGATTGGACCGTTTGCAAGTTCCAAAATCACTTTCGTGTGCAATTTGTCGGCATTATTTTCTATAATTTGATTTTCAAAAGCAGCAGGTACTAATACGTCACATTCAGTTTCTAACAATTCCTCATTGGTTAAATCTTTACTTCCTGAGAAACCTGAAAGGGAACCAGTACTTTTCTTGTGTTCAATAAGTTTTTCTATATCTAAACCTTGAGGATTATATACTCCACCTTTTGAATCAGAAATTGCAACAACAGAATGACCGTGAGCAATAAAAATTTGAGCAGCATTTAATCCGACATTTCCAAAACCTTGGACAGCGACAGTACATTTTTCTGGTAAATTAAGTTGAGCTCTGAGTGAGTCGAAAACGTAAAATCCACCAAGCCCGGTTGCGGGTCCTCGTCCTTCGGATCCTCCTCTTCCAAGAGGTTTACCAGTGAAAGTTGCGCGAGTGGCATCACCTGTAATTTTTTCATATTCATCAGCCATCCAATCCATAATTTCTGGAGTAGTGTTTACATCAGGAGCTGGTACGTCTTTTTTGGGTCCCAAAATATCAGCTAATCTTTTTACCCAACCACGAGAAAGTTTTTCTAGTTCTCCTTTAGATAATGTTTTAGGATCAACAGTTATGCCACCCTTGCCTCCACCCATAGGAATACCAGCGACGGCACATTTGATAGTCATCCAAAAAGCGAGTGCTTTTACTTCATTTATTTCAGTGTCATGATGATATCGAATTCCACCTTTATAAGGTCCTAGTGCATTATTGTATTCTACTCGATAACCTTCAAATATTTTTAGAGTTCCATCATCCATTTTTACTGGTATAGAAATTTTAATATCTCTGTCTGGTTGTCTAAAGCGACTAATAAATTCTGGATTAAAGTTTTTAATCTTAGCGACCTTGTCTAACTGCTCCATTGCGTTTTCGAAAGGATTGTTCATAATTTTTTTTATTAAATATTAATAATTATATTATAGCACCGACAATATGATTTTTTCATGAAGTACTAATTGGTAAATTTTTGAAGCAGACTTAAGTCTTCTTTGGAGTTTGCTCCCATTGATTCTTCTGCGCTCATTTTAATTGTTTCGATTTTTTCTTTTTCTTCATATGCAATATGGAATAAGTCGGTTAAATAATATTCATGTTTAGTTTCGTTCATTTTAATTTTAGGAATATTCTCCCAAAGCCAATTTGCGTCAAAAACATAACAACACGCAGTATTAATTTCTCTTATTTCCTTTTCTATTTCATTGGCATCTCTGTATTCGCGGATACCCACTACTTCATTATTTGTTCTTAAAATTCTACCAAGTGGTATAAAGTATTTTCGCCAATCTAAAAAATCAGGTATTTCTGTAGTAGTAAATGTTATTTTTGCTTTAGTCTCTTCATATTTTTCAAGACATTTTTTAATTGTTGCAACTTTCACGAAAGGCTGATCGCCAGAGAGGACTACGACTGCTTCTGCACCCATACAATAATCCTTTGCACTTTCTACTGCATGTCCTGTGCCTAATTGTTCCTTCTGTAATGCGTATTCACAAGTATCACCTAACGTCTCTTTTATTAGTTCGGCTTTATGCCCGACTATGACAATTGGTTTGCCATCATAAACTTGTGCAATGGTATCTAGTAGATATTTTATCATTGGTTTACCACCAAGAGGAGAAAGAGCCTTGGGCAAATCACTATCCATTCTAGTTCCTTTGCCGGCGGCCATAATTAAAAACTTTATTTTTTTTGAGTCCATATTTATAGATTATACACCATACAATTTACTTTCTTATATTGACTTTTTAGTCTTTTATTTTAAAAATTGCATAAGAAAATGATAAATTTGGAAAGATTGGTTGAGCCATAAATTTATGGAATTTGATATAGTAATTTTATTTGTTAGCAGGGGAATGCCAATTAAGAGAACTAAAATATTTCCTAAAAAAATAATGATAGTTGAAAAAATATAACCTTCACCTTTAATGTCAGGTTGCTTAATTT
>JBAXFW010000061.1:0-5059 GCA_037139635.1 bacterium
TGCCAAAACTTCGGCTGATTTGTTTTTGAATTCGGATGTCGCAAATGGAAAAGGAAGATCCGCTATGTGAAAAAGTCAAGCATTCCGGTAAATTGTTTTGTGCTTCAGCATCATCCAAATAATATTCACCATCTGTCGTCGCAAGCACACCAGCGCTTGCGATTTTGATTTGCCTTCGCTAATCTTTCTTTTAAAATATACTCTAGCTTTGTCATTACCCATTCGTGATATTTGTGAAAGAGCCATTCTGTGAAAAGCGCAGTTGAGTCTTCGGTTCCCACTTCTTGATTTTACATGTCTTGTTTTCTTTCCACTTGAACATTCTCTCGGTGAACATCCTGCGTATTTAGAAAGGGCTCCGGGAGAAGTGAATCGATTGATATCACCAATTTCTCCAATGATGGTGGAGGCTAACACAAGTCCACAACCACTAGCGGTTTGAATTGTATATTTACCAGCACCGAGAAGAATTCCCATATCTTTTTCAATGTCAGTAATTTCACTGTGAATATCAAGCAATCTTTTGACTTTTCTTTTCATTGTTTTTAAAAGAAATGGATCGCATTTTTGTTTTGATTTTAACCAAAAATTAAGAGCTTTGATTGAAAATGGATCTTTGTGCATTTTGGAATATTCCGTGTTGTATATGCGATACAAGAGTGTATGTACTTGGTTTTTTAATCTTGTTCGCTCCGTAACCAAATCTTCTCTGTCAATTGATATTTCCTTTAATTGCTTGGCTTTTTTACTTTCTTCGGATATTGTATATGCAAGGAGGCTGTCGATGGAATTCATCATGACTTTAGCCACCCCAAACGCATCCAGGGAATCACTTTTCTCCGGGTGCGTTGCATTTTGTCTGGCTCTATCAACTAAAATGCTTGGCACATGGTATACGGGATATTTTTCATACAGATATTCGGCTAATCGTTCTCCATATCCGCAGACATCTTCCAATCCAATGTATGGAGAAAGTGTGCCTGTTGTCTCCTCAACTTTTTCTTTTAAAGTTTCAAAATCATTCTTGTAATTACCGACCGTGATTTCAAAAAGTTTTTCTCCGTATGGAGATACTCCAACTGCAGTATGAGTGTCCTTGTGAACATCAATACCAACAAACATGCAACTTTGTTTTTGTTGTGTTGTCATTTTAATACAACTTAATTATTAATCCTGTGTTTCGAATACAGGCGTGCATGAATTGAATCCCCAGTATGCGAGAGTCATCACCACTATCGTGGTCGACCATCCGCTATTTGCTCATGTTCGTGCACAGAAGAGATTTGGTGCAATCCTCCGTGAGTCGTTTTCACTTTTGCGAACGACAGGGCAAGGTAGTGCAATGCCAAATCTCATCTCTACACTCTAATACAAAAGAACCAATATTCTCTCATACTGGGTTTGGGGAGGAATTTTCCATTTGCTCCTCTTTTTGTTTTGGCGCAATTTTGGACGGGCTAACAAATTCTATTCTGCTTGGGTCGGCAATTCAGTCGGAGGTGTTGGGCTCACTGGAGTCACTTCTTGTTGCAAAACTTGCGTCTCTGGTTGTGGTGTTTGGCGTACTACTCCAAAAATCGCGTCTAACTCTGAATCGAGAGTCAAAAACTTATCCGCAAGTTTTGCAAGGCGCTTCTGAATTTTTTGTGCACCATCAAGAGCGGTTAAATATGTATTTCCGCCCAACGCCTGAACTGATTCAAAAAGCGGAATATAATCTCGGTCATTTACCAAAAATACAATGTTTGAAGCTTTGCCACTCGCGACAAGCATAAGAACATCGCAAATCAACTTTCCATCAAGACCTTTTTCTGAACGAGCAAAATGATCGCGATATTCCGCGTCGAGTCGTTGTAATTGTTCATCGGGGACAGCATCAATTGGCTCGCCACATTCTTTAATTTGCCAGTGATCTTTTTTCCCCGGCTCGTCAGCTTCGGGAATATCAAGCATCGTTTTTAATCGATTATCATTTTGTTTGAAATAATAAACAACACGAATTGTTGCTCCAACCCATATCCTTCAATTTGAATTGCCATAAATTATTTTTTATTCATATTTTACTTTATGCATTCTCACAAACGACATAATGTAAATATTCTAAAGTTTTATTTGCACTAAAATCTCTGTTTTTGTCTTTATCAGCCTTGAATCTATTATATTCCTGTGTAAAATATCCATATTTACCTCTTGAACCCATTATTTCTTTTATATCGTCTATCGTCATAAGTCCTTCATTGTTATAACTTAAGAAAATATATTTTTGTTTTGCATTAGAAATTAAATCTGCAAAAGCTTTTTTAACTTGATTTCTTGAACAATAAAGTGATTTTTGACTTTCATATTCTCTCAGTCCTGTTTTTCCGTGAATTTTTGGGTCATCATATCTTGCGATAGTTTCAAGTAAATGATAATTTGTCGCATATTGTCTTTGGTTATAAGGCGGATCAAGATATAAAATATCTCCCTCAATTTTTCCTACAAGTTTATTTATATCTTCATTAAACACTTCGTGTTCTTGGTCATTTATTATTAACTCGGCTGGTTTTAACACAAATGGTATTTGAGCGGTTTTCTTTAATTGTTTTAAAAATGCACCATAAACCGAAGCTGTGTTTGCTCGTTTATCAATAGTTTCCAAAAGTGTAGCCAAAAGAAAATAGTACTCATTATCTGTGATTAACTTCTCATTTTTCCACTCCTCTATTTTCATTCTTATTGCATCACAACGCATTCCGTTTTCGTCTGAAAAATATTGTCGTTCGTGTTCTTGGTTTTTTGTTCCACCTGAACAATAATTTTTGTATATAAATCCTTTTTCTCCTTTTATGTTTGAAAGATAATCACAAACAAAATCTTTTCTTTTTGAAATTTCAATATTCCTTAATTCAGGAATGATTTCTAAAAGTTTTTCAAATTTCAAAAGTTGATGATTCTCAATATATTGTTTATTTAGAACAAAACTATAGTATTGAATATCGTTTGCAATAACTTTATATCCTTTTCGTTTAAAATAAGTACCGACAGCACCCGTCCCAGCAAATAAATCACAAAAAACTCTTGAATTTTTATCAACTACTTTTTCAATAGATTTCTCTAAAAATTCTAATAATGATAATTTGCTACCAATATAATTCATACATCCATTATAACATATTTGCCACGAAACATATAGGAAAATATGGATATTCATGGTAAGATTTCCTTATGTTAAATAATGAACAAATTGGTGTATCGGCTGAAATTGCGATTGCAGATATTTTCAATATCCCTGTCAATGATCAATATCGTAATCGTGGGGTACAAGTTATTACAGACACAATAAAATCCATTGTTGCTGATATTTTTAATACAAATGATATTCCATCACCAATTAAACATGCTGCCGAAAACCAAAACATTATAGATTTTATACTTCAAGATAATAAAACATTATCGGTAAAGACTAACAAACAAAAATTAGGCAAAGCAGCACCACAAAAAATTGGCCAAGCATCCTCAAATACTTGGTATGCAATTTTAGCAGAAAGACTAGGTATAGCATATATACCAACCGCTTATCCTGAAAAAGTAAAACTTTTTAAAATAATTGCCCTAACAAGGATTGAGGAATTGCTCGGTATTTATTGGGAGTATATGTTTGATTGTGATTTTTTGGTTCACATTTTTAATATAGTTGATTCTAATGACAACCCTACTGCTGATCCAAAATATATAGTAATCAAAAAAACCAGTAGCCCTATTTGGGATCCTGCAAAAATCTCATTTACAAAAACAACAGTTGCTGAATGGAATGAAAGTAATACTGTAAAATATGAATATGATGGTGTGGCAATAGGCGAGTTTCAAGTTCACAATAATAGAGATAATTTTAAATTCCGTTTCAATATGGCTGGAATTTATAAACTGATGACAGAGGGTCGTCTTAATTTTTCTTAAAAATAAAGATGTATTCGTGTTTAAAGATATAGTAATCACTTGATAGGGCTCTGTACCTCCAAATTCCTTCTTTATTTTGTTTAGCACGATTTCCTGCCATATTTTTTATTATGATACTTTTAAGTGTTAGCCCTAATTTTTGAGCTTCATTCATACAATAAAAGCTTAATGGAATCCATTTTCCAGCTTTATATGCATCACCAATAACAATAGCTAGATATCTGCCATTATCTAATATTTCAATAGTATTTTTTAGGACATCTGAAAATTTATCTAAAAATTCTTTTAACGATTTTGTATTGGAAAGATCATTTTTTAAATCACTAAATTTTATTATATCTGCATAAGGTGGATGTAGGATTGCTAATTGAATATTTCTCTTTTTGTTATTTTTTAAGATATCTTTAACTTTATCAAAAGTTTCAATTTTTGTACTATCTCCATTTATTAAATTTGAATAGTTATTTTTTGGTTCAATATTTTTTTGAACATAATCAATAAGTTTTTTCTGTATATCTATACCAATAAAATTTCGGTTTAATGTTTCTGCTTCATAGGCGGTTGTCCCACTTCCCAAGAATGGATCAAAAACAGTCTCGTTCTTTTTTGTATATCTTAAAATTAATTGATGTGGAATTTGAGGAATAAAATTTCCGTGATAAAAACCATTATGTTTTCCTGTTTTATCTCGTTCGCCAATAATCCAAAGACTATCAGTCCAAATTTCTGAATCTTTCCAGTTTTCTAAATTTATATCATTAAAAGTTGGCATAAAATTTATTTTACAAGTTCATCAATAGAAACTTTTACTGCCTTCGCTAATTTTGCGATAGTTGCAAGTGTTGGATTTGTTTTTCCATTTTCTATTGTGCTTATAAATCCTCGACTAACGCCGAGTTCTTTAGCTATATCTCCTTGCGATATATTCTTTTTTGTTCTAATTCTTTTCAGATTCAGTCCAAGTTTTGTGGATTCGTTTTGCATTATCCACATATTATATCGTATTGTTATAGTATATCACAATGTTATGATATACTATAACAATGATGCCCGTCCAAAATTGCGCCAAAACAAAAAGAGGAGCAAATGGAAAATTCCTCCCCAAACCCCTCCTTTTCCA
>JBAXFW010000062.1:0-5019 GCA_037139635.1 bacterium
ATCCTCCGCATATATATACTTTCATTAAACTTCATCAATAAAAAAAGAAAAGAATTGGCACTAAAGATAAAAAGCTATCTAAACAAAAATAATCATCCCGAGATAGAGGGAAAAAAAGAAGTTTCAAAATATATGAAAGTAATATCGGAGTATAGGCAAAAGATTAAAAAAATGAAAAATAAGATTGAAGAAGAAGAAGGCATAAATGAAAGTTTGTAATTTCCTGAAAATTTGGTAGTATAAGAAAACCGATAAAGATTGCATATGTAGCAGTTCAGATAGTATACATAAGAAGTAAATAAACATTGCCGGCATAGCTCAGTTGGTAGAGCGCCACTTTTGTAAAGTGGATGTCCGGGGTCCGAATCCTCGTGCCGGCTCATTAAACAAAAAACCCCTTATGGGGTTTTTTGTTTAATATTTATTTAGTAGTATTTTTCTTTGTCTCTGTAGTATTTACTGCTGGAATAGGAAGCAATTTTACTATTGCTGGCTCTATTTTTTCGATATCCTCCACAGTCTTAAAACCAGTATAAGTATGTTCTTTTATCACAATTGCAGGCAATTTTGTATCTTCAATTTTATATATTTTAATTAATGCTTTTAAAGCAGAAAGATCTAAAGAATAATCAAATGAGTAAACTCGAAGACCTGGATATTTTTCTCTTAACTGAGTTAACACATATCCTTGTTTAATACATTCAGTACAGTTATTGGCAGTAGTATAAAAATACAAAAGTGGAACAAGCTTACCTTTACATTTTTGATTTATTTTTTTTGTTAAAAGATAATCTTTAATTTCAAGGATTGAATAATACCTTTTTAATTCAAGTACATCACTATTCCCTTTCAAATTGCTTTCACTGTCATTTATTTTATTAGCTAGTTCATTTAATTCAGAAGACAAATTTTCATTCTCAACATCTTGTTCACAAGAAAGATCCGACAATAATGAGAATTGGGTTTCAGAAGATAAAATATCTGTGGCTAATTTATCTTGAATTGTGCGCATGTTGTCAATTTTTTTATTTGAGAAAAAATTACTGAGACCTGCCGCAATTGCGAAAAGTGCCGCAGTAATAAAGAAAACTATAATATATTTCATCCAATCGTTTTTCATATTTTATATTGTTTTACTTAATGAATAATCTCGCTCTTTTGTCCAACTAGCCTCATGGTGACTAATAGCGTTCCAGCATGCCTTAATAAGCCAAAATGGGGCTATTACACTATATACTATCATAAATAAGGGAATATCCCAGGACAGCATTTTTCTACCGTAAATCATCCTTCTTCCATTTAATAATGCCATGATAACTAATATATACAACATTATTGAAATAAACAAAAAGGCTCTAGTGTTAATAAAAAATGGATCAAAAGAAAAATTAGTACCAAAAAATGAAGACATTCCTACTGCCCGAACTTGAATCACTTTATAAAAAATATAATTATATAAACGTGAAATTGTAAAAAGCAATAATATTACTGTACCCATAATAGAAATAAAACCAGAGGGTAAGGTAAAAAGTCCAACCGTGCCGTATTCTGGATTAAAGAAAAATTCTCGATAGTCAGTAGCATTTTTTATAAAACCATAAATCCAGCGAACTCTCTGTTTGTAAAGTTTTGGCACAGTATTAGGACTTGAAGTGTAAACATAAGCATCTGGACAGTGATCAATCTTAAGACCATTTTTATGCATACGAAGAGCAATCTCTTGATCCTCGGTATGATGAGATTTACGATAATTCCCTATCTGATCAAAAACTTTTTTTCGAAAAATAGAAAATGGGCCAGGTGTGACATGAATACCACCCAAAAAAGCTAACATTTTTTTATTATAATGAGCCATATCATATTCCGCTCTTTGTGCATATTGGATAATACTTTTTGGGTCCCGAACAACGATTGAAGGAGCGACGGCCATTGTCTTTGGATTATCAAAGACTGAAATGATACGCTTTAGGGCCTCGGGATGAACAGAGGAATCTGAATCAAGACAACCAAAAAATTCACCAGTCGCATGTTCTAAGCCAAGATTGAGGGCTGTATGCTTTCCACCATTTTCTTTTCGATAAAGAGAAATTCTTTTATTGGAAGAATATTTTTGTAATACATTCCAGGTATTATCCCTTGAGCCATCATCCACCACAATAATATCAAGTTTGTCACCTGGGTAGTTGAGGGTAAGTAAGGATTCTATCGTAATAGAGACAGTTTTTTCTTCATTATAACAAGGCACAATAATCGTAACAGTAGGATAATTATCAAGAGTAATATCATGTCCACGAATGAATATTTCCTTTCGATGTTCAATAAAGGTAACCAATAAAAACACTTGGACGTAGACAGCCAAGAAAGACAAACTATAAAAAAGTACCATGATTACGGACATATAATTCGTTTATTATATCATTATATCTTTATTTTACAAGCTAAAGCCCCATCGCTTGTAAGCGATGGGGCTTTTTTAAAAAAGTGAATTACATTTTTACTTCTTCCTTTTTTTCTTCAACAGCACATGCGCCACCACAACACTTTTTGCATTTACATCCAAAAACCATCATGATAGCTGAAACTCCAACTAAGACATAAACGATTGCCTCTAGTGTTGGCATAGAACCTAGAATAAGATTTACTACGTTCCAATTTGCCCCTCCGAAAAACATTCCTACTCCTACCAAACCCCAGTTTACACCACCAACGATTACTAAAATCTTAGCAATCATGGCACCAATACAACCCTTTTTGCAACCTCCTTCTTTACAATTTCCACACATATTTTTTGTATACTTTTTCATCTAAATCAATAGAAAAGAAAATATTTAATTAAATTAATAATGTTTATAATGACCTCAGAGATATTATAACATAGACCAAAAAAATGATATAATAGTCCCATTAATAATTAATATAAAAAAAATAATGGAAAATGAAGAACAAATAGTAGTAATAGAAACAACAGGAAAAGAAGTTAAAAAAAATCCTATTAATCAAAACCAGATAGCTGGAGCAATTATTATTGCAGGCATTCTTATCGCTGGAGCAATTTTATTAAAAGGAGGTGGAACCACCACAACTGATCCAGTAAAATTAGAAGCTAAAATTACTAAATCTACAGCCACCTTTAGTGCTTGTCTTGATTCTGGCAAATACACCGAAGCAGTAGCTGCTTCCACAAGTAGTGGCAGTACAGCCGGAGTAAATGGTACTCCAAAAGGTTTTATTTTAAAAGACAATAAAGTTGTCGCAACAATCGATGGAGCTGAGCCTACAAAAATGACAACTGACAAGATCGACAAAGCTTTAAACGGAAATATGCCCGAGATAATAAATAAATTAACTCCAGTATCTACTTCAGATTTTGTTTTAGGAAGTCCAACTGCCCCAGTAACAATAGTTTTATATGTTGATTTTCAATGTCCTTTCTGTGGAAAATTCTTTAAAGAAACAGAACAAAATGTACTTGCAAATTATGTGAAAGATGGAAAAGTAAAATTAGTTAGTAGAGATTTTGCTTTCCTAGGAGAGGAATCTCAAAAATCTGCTGAAGCTGCAAGATGTGCCAATGATCAAGGTAAATTCTGGGAATATCATGATTACCTCTTTACTCATCAAAATGGTGAAAACAAAGGAAATTTTTCAAACCTAAATCTAAAAACTTTCGCAAAAGAAGTCGGATTGAAATAAATAATTAATATAAACTAAAAAATCCCTTGATAGGGATTTTTTAGTTTTACTTAGTCAAAGTAATTTTTCAAACGAGCGATTTTTTCGTGTTGGCGAAGTTTTTCATGAACCTTTGCTTCAATCTGACGAATACGCTCGCGAGTCACTTGAAATTCTTCCCCTACTCGCTCAAGCGTGTGCTGTATACCATCAATCAAGCCATAACGCATTTCTAAAATTTTTCTTTCTTTTGGATTAAGCTCTGATAGTACTTCTCTTATTTGATCAGATAAAATTCTGCGAGATGATTCTTGATCAGGACGCAAAATCTTATCATCCGGGATAAAGTTTTCAAGAGTTGATTTATCATCATCATCACCCACTGGTTGCTCTAGTGAAATAGTCTCTTGAGAAATATTTTCAATTACGTGAATTTTTTCTACAGGAACTCCCATTTCGGTAGCAATTTCTTCAGATAATGGCTCACGTCCCAAATCCTGAGAAAGTCTTCGGTGAACTTGTTTATACTTTGAAATAGTTTCAACCATGTGCACAGGAATACGGATAGTGCGTGATTGATCAGCCAGGGCACGAGTAATTGATTGACGAATCCACCAAGTGGCATAAGTTGAAAATTTATAACCTTTAGTCCAATCGAATTTTTCAACAGCTTTAAATAAACCCAAATTCCCCTCTTGAATTAAATCAAGTAAGGTTAGATTCGCACTTCGTCCAACATATTTTTTAGCAATCGAGACTACGAGACGTAAGTTAGCACGGGCAAGTAAATTTTTAGCCTCTATGTCTCCCTGTTCAATTCTTTTCGCTAAATCTTTTTCGTCTGAAGCATAAATAAGTGGGTATTGCCCAATCTCTTTCAAATACATTTGAATAGAGTCATGCATTGTTGATTTATTTATATCTTCATTAATATCAACATCTAAATTCAATAAATTTCCACCTTCTAGCACATCAATACCAGCTACAGTAAATTTTTCATAAAGCTCATCTAAAAAGAAAATATTATTTTCAATATCAGGAAAAGTCTTTAAAATTTCATCATAAGTAACAAAACCTCTTTTATGACCTTTGGTAACTAGCTCATCAGAAAGCCTTTTCAGCTCATCAATCTTTTTACTAGCCGCTGTCGCCTTTTTTACTACTGGCTTTTTAACAACAGCTTTTTTTATTTTTACTATTTTTTTTACTATTTTCTTGGCACTTTTAACGGGCACTTTTTTTGCTTTTACTTTTGATGTTTTGGTTTTTTTTATTATTTTATTCACTTTTTTAATTTTCTTTTTTTTCATAAGCTTTGACTTATTTTTTTAAACGACCGTTTTTAAT
>JBAXFW010000063.1:0-5011 GCA_037139635.1 bacterium
TTCCACGAGCTTTTTCTTCTGGAGCGTTGTCGATTTGACTAACGTCTCGAAGTCGAACAGTCTTCCCTGCCATTTGTAAGACATGGAGGATTGCAGCTGTTAATGTGGTCTTTCCATGGTCAACGTGACCAATGGTACCTACGTTTACGTGTGGTTTATCTCTTTTAAATTCTTCTGCCATATATTTTTGAACTAATAGTTAAAACTTAACATACAAGAACCAGTTGCTAAGGCTTAATTACTAATTTAATTAAACTAATAATTATCTATTTTGCCAAATTGGCAATAGAAAAACTGCGAAAGTGCAGTTGCATCTATAGTAGCAAATTATAAAATAATGTCAAATCAAAATAAAAAGCCAGAAACTATTCCTGGCTTAATTTTTCTTTATAGAAAAAAAGATACTCATGTGTGCCATCTTTATCTCCTTTTGTATCCCACCTACCGTTTTCAAAATCAAATTGAGTATATTCTTTCTTTAGTTTTTCCAAAATTTGATCTGGAATAACTTCAAAATCTATACCTGATACTTTTGAAACACTTGGCATATATACTGGGATACGAACACATTTATTCTCTAAATCTATTGATCTTTTCTCATAATTATACGAATCCGGTCTTCTTTGGTTTTGGCTCATTTTCTCCATTATTTATATTTATTACTATATCAAAACCATCTTATCACATTTTGAAAAATAAAAAACCCTGAGCATATTATTCTCAGGGTTAGGGTTAAATTAACCCAGATATGGTTTCAGCAACCTGCTTCTTGTGTTGTGCTTAAGTCGCCTAATTGCCTTTTCCTTAATTTGTCTTACCCGCTCACGAGTAAGGTCAAACTTTTTCGCAATCTCTTCCAAGGTCAAGCTATGGGGCACACCTATACCAAAGTATAGATTTATCACATCCCTTTCTTTAGGTGAAAGAGTTGAGAGAGATCTTTGAACCTCTTTTGCAAGAGATTCACGGATAAGGCCGTCGATTGGTGTATCCGAATTATCATCAACATAAATGTCGAGCATAGAGCTTATCTCATCTCCGACAAGTGGTGCATCCATTGATACATGGCGACCAGCGTTGTAACGATTTAACTCTTCCACGTCCTCTTCTTTTATTTCGAGATATAAAGAAACTTCCTCAAAACTAGGTTCCCTCTCAAAGTCCTGTTCAAGAGAAGTAAAGGCTTTGTTGATCCTGTTTATAGCTCCAAGCCTATTTAATGGCAATCTAACAATTCGTGATTGCTCTGCCAAAGCCTGCAAAATACCTTGCCGAATCCACCAGACTCCATAAGAGATAAACTTGAATCCACGAGTAGAATCAAAACGTTGAGCTGCTTTGATGAGGCCAAGATTGCCTTCGTTGATTAAATCAGAAAGACCAAGTCCTTGATTTTGGTACTGTTTTGCAACAGAAACAACAAAACGCAAATTTGACCTTACTAATTTATCAAAAGCTTCATGGTCCCCTAGTTTAATCCTTACTGCAAGTTCTACCTCCTCTTCAACGGTTAAAATTTTCTCTTTTCCAATCTCTTGAAAGTACTTCTCCAGTAAAGCATTACGATTAGTGATGCTATTTGTAATTTTCAATTGTCTCATCATCTTCTATATATTAAATTATTAGTTAAATGGTTACAAAAAAAGACTATCTACTAGTCCCCTTTGGTAACCACTTTACCTTTTTTCAAAAAACTTTTATGGCTTGATATTAACATGATTTTTACTAAAGTCAAACAAAAAGAAAAATCCCCAATTGGGGATTTTTCTTTTTGTTTTAATTTTTATTTATATGACTATTTTCTAGCCGCAATAATTGTCTCAGCGACATTATTTGGAACGATATCATAACGAGTAAATTCCATTGTAAATGAAGCTCGGCCTTCAGTCATTGAACGAAGGCTTGTCATGTAACCAAACATTTCAGAAAGTGGCACAATTGCTCGAAGCACTTTATTCATTCCACGATCTTCCATACCTTCAATAATTCCTCGTTTTGAAGAAATATTTCCAGTAACATCTCCCATGAATTTTTCAGGTGTGACAACTTCAACTTTCATCATCGGTTCCAAAATCACAGGTTTTGCTCGGCGACAAGCATCTTGTATTGCCATAGAAGCGGCAATTTTAAAGGCCATTTCATTAGAGTCCACTTCGTGATATGATCCATCCCAAAGTTCTACTGAAACATTTACAATCTTGAAACCTGCTAAAATTCCACGATCGAGTCCTTCTTTAAATCCTTTTTCACAAGGAGCAATATATTCTTGTGGAATAACTCCCCCTTTAATTGTATTTACGAATTCAAAACCATCTCCAGAACGTTTTGTATTTTTTGGTAAATCTTCAATCTCTTCTTTGGTAAGAATTTCCATTGGTTTAACTTTAATTTTTACGTGCCCATAGTTACCACGTCCACCAGATTGTTTAATATATTTACCCTCAGCGTCAGCTCCACCTGTGATAGTTTCTCTGTAAGCTACTTGTGGTTTACCAACATTGGCTTCAACGGTGAACTCTCTCTTCATACGATCTACGATAATTTCCAAATGAAGCTCTCCCATTCCGGCAATAATTGTTTCCCCAGTTTCTTGGTCAGTTGAAACTTTGAAAGTTGGGTCTTCTTGAGCTAAACGGTTAAGGGCCATACCCATTTTTTCTTGGTCTGCTTTAGTCTTTGGTTCAATACGAAGCTGAATAACTGGTTCAGGGAAAATAATTCGATCTAATTCAATTGGGTGTTCTTCATCACAAATAGTATCAGAAGTAATTGTATCCTTAAGTCCTACGGCTGCTGCAATTTCTCCAGCATAAACTTTTTTCACTTCTTCTCTGTCGTTGGCATGCATTCTCAATATTCGCCCAATACGTTCTTTGTTTCGAGTACGAGGATTGTAAATATATGAACCTGAATTTAAAGTTCCAGAATAAACTCGGAAGAAAATTAATTGTCCTACGAATGGGTCAGTAGCAACCTTAAAAGCTAAAGCTGAAAAAGGCTCTTCGTCGGAAGCATGTCGAACACAAGGTACATCGTTATTATTTGGATCAGTTCCAGGGATTGGTGGAATATCAAGTGGAGATGGAAGATAATCTACGACTCCATCAAGTACTAATTGAACTCCTTTGTTTTTCAAAGCACTACCTGCATAAACTGGGAAAATTTCATTAGCAATAACTCCTTTACGCATCAATTTTTTCAAAGTTGCCATATCTGGAATTTTGCCTTCGAAATAATCATTCATCGTGACATCGTCTTGCTCAACTATTTTTTCAATAAGTTCATTGTGATATTTTAAAGCTTCAGCCTTCATTTCTTCAGGAATTTCTTTTTCAATAACTTTATTTCCCATTTCCCCTTCAAAGTAAAAAGCTTTCATGTTAAGCAAATCAATAACTCCCTCGTGCTTCTCTTCAAGGCCAATAGGTATTTGCATTCGAATAGCTTTTTTCGTAAGACGGTCTAAAATAGTTGCGTAAGAATGCTCAAATGATGCACCTGTTCGGTCTAATTTATTTACAAAACAAATTCGAGGAACTTTTGCTTCATCGGCATATCTCCAGTTAGTTTCTGATTGTGGTTCAACTCCAGCAACACCGTCGAAAACTACAACGGCACCGTCAAGCACTCGAAGTGAACGTTTTACTTCAACAGTAAAGTCGATGTGGCCTGGGGTGTCAATAATATTGAAACGATGTTTCTTTGATTTGTCAGTTATACTTGAGTAGGTTGGAGTCCAAAAACAAGTAACAGCAGCGGATGTAATCGTGATTCCCCTTTCTCTTTCTTGTTCCATCCAGTCAGTTGTAGTTTCTCCATCATGAACTTCTCCAATTTTATGTGACACACCAGTGTAAAAAAGCACACGTTCAGTTGTTGTGGTTTTTCCAGCATCGATATGCGCAATAATTCCTATATTTCTAACTTTTTCTAACGGATAATCTCGTTCCATATATTATTTCTTATTAAACTTAATATTAAAAAGCGCCTTTGCGCTTTCAATAATATATAACAAAACTCCATTTTTTGCAAATAAAAACTCCCAATCGGGAGTTTTTATTTTTAAGTATTTTTTTATTATTTATAGTGAGCGAAGTCGAACTACCAAGCGAAGTGTGCGAATGCCTTGTTGGACTCTGCCATCTTGTGAGTATCTTCTCGTTTCTTGATTGCAGCACCTTCGTTTTTGGAAGCTAAAATTAATTCTTCAGCTAATTTCAAATGCATTGGTTGACCTTTCTTACTTCGAGCTGCATCTCTGATCCATCTCATTGCAAGCATTTGTCTTCTCTCAGGACGAACTTCTCGAGGAACCTGATAGTTGGCTCCCCCGATTCTCTTTGATCTGACTTCAGTAAGAGGTCCAGCATTTTTCATAGCTAAATCAAAAATCTCAAGTGGGTTTGGATTACCAGTCTTTTCTTTGATCACGTCAAAAGCCTTATACATAACCTTTCGGGCAGTTTCCTTTTTACCAGACCACATAACGTAATTTATAAACTTCTCTAATTTTTGAGAATTGTATAAAAAATCTGGTTCAACGATATTTCGGTTTTTTACTTTTCTTCGCATTTTTAATTTCTAATTTAGTAATTTATAAATAATTATTTTTTTCCGTCTTTCTTTGGTCTCTTGTTTCCGTAAAGTGATCGTCCTTGTCTTCTCTTCTCAACTCCTTGAGTATCGAGTACACCACGAACGATGTGATATCTTACTCCAATCAAGTCCTTTACACGTCCTCCACGAAGCATGACAACTGAGTGTTCTTGTAAGTTATGTCCTTCTCCTGGAATATAAGCAGTTACTTCCATTCCGTTAGTTAACCTGACTCTTGCAATCTTTCGAAGAGCTGAGTTAGGTTTCTTTGGAGTGGTTGTAGTAACTTTTGTACAAACTCCTCTTTTGAATGGAGCTGGAAAATATACTGGACGATTCTTTAATACGTTGAATCCTCGTGCAAGTGCCACCGTCTTTGATTTTCGGGTAACTTTTGTTCGATTCTTTTTAATTA